>NZ_PNOR01000014.1 GCF_002869765.1 Deinococcus planocerae
GCTCTGGCACTGATGACGGTCATGCCAGACGTTCATTTGAACCGCCTGCTCCTGACGTTCAGCAGAAACTCGGAATTTCTCCGCCAGCACGGCTATTCACTGCGCTATGCGAGGTGCAACTCCTGAGTACAATACATATTGGCGGAACATACGACCAGATTGCCCAGGCAGAGTGGGACACGTCCCAAGGCAGACATCCCGAACGACCGTTTGTCCTAGCAGCGCAGCCCAGTCTGTTTGATGATAGTCGCGCCCCGAAGGGGCAGCACACGTTCTGGGCCTACTGCCATGTGCCTCATGGTTCAACCCAGAATATGCAGCACCAAATTGAGGCGCAGATCGAACGCTTTGCACCCGGATTTCGGGACGTCATCCTCGCTCGCCGCGTAACGACATCCCAGGACCTCATGAGTTTCAATCCAAATTTTGTGGGCGGAGATGTAAACGGCGGGCGCAACAATTTACTTCAATTGTTGCGCCGTCCCGTGTTGTCCACAACTCCGTACCGGCTCCCCCTGAGAGGGTACTATCAGTGCTCTGCCGCGACACCACCAGGGGGAGGAATTCACGGCATGGGTGGGTATCATGCCGCACAGACAGCTCTACGCGACCATTTTTCCCAACTCTAACAGGATTTTGTCATTCGCCTGCGGGCTCATGGGGGCGCCTCCCTGGTCGTGTCAGGCTCGGCACACGCCGTCCTGGCCGCTCCGTGGCCCCGAAGAGATGACAGCGGGCCTGCACTGGCTGCCGCCCGGGCTGGGGCACGCTCCCCTCATCGCGCACATCGCGAGCTGCATGGGCTGGAGGCTCGCCTCCCAACGCCTGCACGTCACCCAGTCCCCCGAGACCCCCAGGTCCCAAATGTGCTGGGGGCGGCGCTCTTCCTCCGCTCCTGATGACCAGGCCTTGATGGCAAAAAAGGACCGTCAACACGGGGGAGGGAGCCCTGCCCGGTAGTTGGGCTCGCGCTGGCAGGCTTGTTCCTAGGTGAGGGTATGCGCGGGCGCGACCGTCACGCCCCTGCGCTTGACTGCGGTCCAACTGGGCATCCCTCTTCCCCCGTGTTCATGCCCTTCCCCTTATGGCTCCAGAGGCTCCGGGGCACGGCCCCAGGTGCGGCCTGGGCGCGTTTACGTCTGCTCCATACTGGCAGCGTGCACCCTTCTGAATTCGCCGCCAAGTGGCGGGAGCTGGCCCCCAGGTTGAGTGAGCGCGCAACCTATCAGGAGCACTGGCGTGACGTGTGCGCCCTGCTGGGTGAGCCGACTCCCAGCAGCGACCTGACGGGGGACAACTACGCCTTCGAGAAACACGTCAAGAAGGCAGGCACGGGGGAGACGGGCTTTGCCGACGTGTTCCTGCGCGACCACCTCGTCGCGGAGTACAAAGCACAGGGCCGGAGCTTGGGCAAGGCCCTCCAGCAGGCCCTCCTGTACGCCCGCGAGCTAGGTAACCCGCCCCTCCTGGTGGTCAGCGACCTCAGCACCATCGAGATCCACACCAACTTCACCGCGAGCAGCCCCAGGACCATCCGCATCACCCTGGACGACATCGAGCGGGACGCGCCGGTCGGCGGGGACCTCACCGCGCTCTCCGCCCTGCACGCCCTGTTCCGCGATCCCGGCAAGCTGGACCCCCGCCAACTCCGCGAGCGCGTCACCCAGGATGCCACCGCCCGCATTGGGCAGGTCGCCCAGGCGCTCACCGCGCGAGGCACCTCGCAAGTTGATGCCGCGCACTTCCTGATGCGGCTGGTCTTTGCCATGTTCTCCGAGGACGTGGGCCTGCTGCCACGTGGGCTGCTGACCCGGGTCCTCAAGCGCGCCCGCGAGCACCCGGAGCGCAGCCAGGGGTACTTCCAGGAGCTGTTCACCGCCATGCGGCAAGGCGGGGAGTTCTGGGGAGAGGACGTGCGCCACTTCAACGGCGGGCTGTTCGACAGCGGCTTTGCCCTCCCCATCACCCGTGAGGACGCCGATGCCCTGCTGGCCGCCTCCACCCTGGACTGGGCGCAGGTGGAGCCCGCCATCTTTGGCACCCTGTTTGAGAACAGCCTGGACGCGGTCACGCGCAGCAAGCGGGGCGCGCACTACACCGCCGTCCGGGACATCGTGCGGGTGACGGACCCGGTGATCATGCAGCCCCTCCGGCGGGAGTGGGAAGCCGTGAAGGCGCAGGCGGAGGCCCTGAGCAAGAAACTCGGGGGCAAGCAGGCCGCCCTGGAGGTGGTGCAAGCCTTCCACGCCCGGCTGGGGCGCGTGACGGTGCTCGACCCGGCCTGCGGCAGCGGCAACTTCCTGGTCGTGGCCCTGGGGCAGCTCCTGGACCTGGAGCAGGAAGTCCGCTCGTTGGGGTGGGAGCTGGGCGCGGGACCCTTTGCCATGCCCCCGCAGGTCCACCCCCGGCAGCTCCAGGGCATCGAGGTGGAAGCCTTCGCGCACGAGCTGGCCAGCGTGTCCGTGTGGATCGCCTTCTTTCAGTGGAAGGCTGCCCACGGCGGGGAGTGGGAGACGCCCGTGCTCCAGCGGCTGGACAACATCCGGCACGGCGACGCCCTGCTGAACCTGGACGGCACCAAAGCCCCCTGGCCGGACGCCGAGTTCATCATCGGCAACCCCCCTTTCCTGGGGGGCAAGCTGTTGCGGACCAACCTGGGGGATGAGTACGTCGACCGCCTGTTCCGGGCCTACAGCGGGGAGGTGGCGCGGGAATCCGATCTCGTCTGCTACTGGTTTGAGCGGGCGCGGCAGGCGCTTCACGGCGGCGTGACCCGCCGGGTGGGCCTCGTCACCACCAACAGCATCCGGGGCGGGGCCAACCGCCAGGTGCTCGGGCGGATTCAGGAGACGGGGGCGCTGTTCAACGCCTGGAACGATGAGCCCTGGCTGCAAGACGGGGCCGCTGTCCGCGTGAGCCTCGTGTGCTTCGACGGCGGGGAGGAGACGGTCAGGGCGCTGAACGGCCAGCCGGTCGCCCACATCAACCCGGACCTCACGGCGTCCACGGACGTGACCGCCGCCCAGCCTCTGCCGGAGAACGCGGGGCTGTCCTTCATGGGCACCACCAAGGGGGGACCCTTCGACATTCCCGGCGACGTGGCGCGGCGCTGGCTGGCCCTGCCCAACCCGGACGGGGTGAACAACGCGGACGTGGTGAAGCCGTGGGTGAACGGCCTGGACCTGACCCGCCGCCCCCGTAACATGTGGGTGGTGGACTTCGGGCTGATGCCGGAGGCCCAGGCCAGTCAGTACTTCGCCCCCTTCGAGTACGTCCGGGAGCACGTCCTCCCCGCGCGCCAGGACAACAAGCGGGAGAGCTATCGCAGGCTGTGGTGGCTCCACGCGGAGCCGCGCCCAGCCATGCGGCAGGCGTTCACGGGCCTCTCCCGCTACATCGGCACCCCGCGTGTGGCCAAGCACCGCCTATTTGTCTGGCTCCCGGTGGAGACGGTGCCGGATAGCCAGGTGATCGTCTTTGCCCGCGACGACGACTTCACCTTTGGTGTGCTGCACTCCCGCGCGCATGAGGTCTGGTCCCTGCGGCAGGGGACGGCCCTGGGGGTGGGGAACGATCCCCGCTACACGCCCTCCACCTGTTTTGAAACCTTCCCTTTCCCGGCCCCCACGGCGGAGCAGCAGGCCGAGGTGGAGAAGTGGGCGCGCTACGTGGTGCAGATGCGGGAGCACCTGCTGGCCCAGGACGGCAGGGCCACGCTCACGAGCCTCTACAACGCGGTGGCGGAGCTGCGCCGCACCCCAGACACCACCCACCCCGCCCACAGCCTCCTGACCGCCCACAACCACCTCGACGCGGCGGTGGCCGCCGCGTCGAGGTGGTTGTGGCCGCTGGAGGAGGACGAGGTGCTCGCGCGCCTGCTGGCGCTCAATGAGGAGCGGGTCAAGCCCCGGGAGGTGGTGACGGCGTGAAGGCGCAAGACCTCCGGTTGATCATCGCCACCCTTCCTACCCGGCAGCCCATTACCGACGAGTTTGAGGGCCGCCACCCTCTCCGGCAGCGGCCCTGGTACTCCTCGCAGAAGCAGCACCTCATTGGCTGGTTGGGGGAATACGGCACTGCCGGGGCCTACAACCGTCAGAAGCCCGGCCAGGACGCCCAGCACTTCTACACCCACTTTCAGTGCGCTCCCGGCTTGCTGTGGCTGGCGGAGGCGTTAGGGGAGCAGCAAGACAAACTTCGTGCTGCTGTTGCGGCTATTGAGGCGGCGGGGACCAAGAGCGCGGCCCAGTGCGGTGCGTTCCGCCGGATCATCCCCTGGGCACGCATTGAGGAGCTGCTGGCCCAGAGGACTTCACCGCCCGGAGTTTGATGAAGCAAAGTTGGAGCTGACGGCTGGGCAAGGCGTTTTGCCCCTCTTCCTGCCCCATTCAACGTATGCGGAGGTCGGGTACACGGAGGGCTATTACAACCTCGGCCGCTTGGTGGTGGGCTGCACCCGGACGTGCTGCAATTCGACACGGAAGACAACAACTTGGTGGAGAACGTGCGCGACCTCCGTGAGGAGGTTGAGCTGGCGGCCATGTGCGACGGCAAGAAGTTCTGCATCCACGACGAGGCGTACATCATGAGCCGCGCGCCTTCAACGCCCTGCGCAAGATGCGGGGAAAGCGGCTGCGGGAGAAACCGCCCAGTCACGTCTGCTTCATCCTGGTGACGACCGAGCCGGAAAAGATCATCCCCTCCATCCTCGTGCACCACCAGCACTTCTACTTCCCGTGCTGGACGCTCTGAGGACCGTTAGGCAAAGGTGGAGAACGTGGGCTACACGACCACCGTCCACTTCTTGAAAGGGCAATGCACCTTTGAGCACGCGCATGGGCGGCCCCAGATCAGACTTCTGCCTGATCGCCTGGGTTCCAGGAGCGAGTCCGTCCAGCACGAGGAAACTTAGGCGCACCCCGCACGGTCGTGGCCGCTCACACTCTGACGGTGGCTTGCGCCTGCCTCACCGCGCGCCCTGAGCCCCCCCCGTACAATGAGTTCAGGTGCAGGAGGCGGCGTGAGCGCCGACCCTCTACCCCCTAGGCGACGGCCTCGGGAACGTCACTCTCATGCGGCACGAGGACCGCGACAAGATCGACAGGTATGAAAAAAGGCGACCAAGATTCCTAGGCCCAGGTCGCCCCATGCGTCTACAACAGTCTTTTCGCACACGCACTCCCTGCCAGGAGTGCAGCCCATGACTGCTGCTGTCTGAGTTTACCCCTCTTGCACCCCCTCAGACAGCGGCCCGGAGAACCCTAGATGAACAACCCCTCCGTGCTGGCCTACTGCGCGCTGGTCGCGTTCGCCCTCTTCCTGATGGCCCTGGGGGCGGACCTCCCCTTCAAAGACCTCCTCAAGACCATCGACGCCAACGGCAAGGACGCCGCCATGCTGGCAGCCCTGGCCCTGGTCCTGGGGTTCCTGCTGACCCTGTTCAAGAAGTAGCTCCAAGGCGTTCACGACCTCACCGCAGGGGCAGGCAGGCTGCTGGTGGGGAACACAAAAAAGAGGGCGGCCCTTGGTGGCCGCTCCTCTTTGATGTTGGGCAATATAGCGCGGGATGCAGTCTGGGTCAACGATATGCACCTTTCCGCCCTGGCTGTCCAGCCCACTCACCCTCAAGTCAACGCCTCTATACGGTCGAGGTAGACCTGGATCAGGCGGTATTGGGGCAGCAGGGCCTCCACGCGCGGCCACTACGCCTCCAGAAACTCCCGCATGGGCCGGGCGCGCAGGTTCCCGCAGTGCAAGCGCACCAGCCACGGCGGAGGCGCGTCCAGGGCCAGCATCCGGTCGATGAAGTCCGCGTCCTTGGTGACGATCACCAGGGCGTGCTCGGTGGCGTAGGTCCACAGCTCCAGGTCGGTGGGTTTTTCCCCAGCTCCTTCAGCAGGTAGCCGCCGGGCTTCAAGCCGTCTTCTCAACGGTGAACTGATGGGCCAGCAGCCGGGAGGAGAAGGCGAGGCACGCCAGCACGTCCTCCCGCGTCAGGGTCGGGTATTCGTCCAGCACGTCCTCGATGCTGTCCCCGGCGGCGAGGAACTCGATGACCGTCTGCGCCGTGATGCGGGTGCCCTTCACGGTGGGCCTGCCGTTGCAGATGGCCGGGTCGATGACGATCCGCTCGTTCATGGCCTCAGGCTACGACCTGAAGGGCCGACAGGAGGGCCGCAAATGCGGCAGCGCGGTTCCTCCCGGGCACTTACCCTGCCTCCATGCGTCCCCTGCCCTTCCTGGCCCTCCTGTGGGCCTCCGTCGCTGCCGCCGAGGTGCCCGCCAGCATCACAGGCGTCCCGACCATCACGGACGGCGACACCCTGCAAATCCGGGGCACCAAGATCAGGCTCCACGGCGTCGACGCCCCGGAGTCCTCCCAGACCTACCTGCGCGCCGGGAAGGTCTACGGCTGTGGCCGCGAGGCCGCCTTCGCCCTGGCGGACCTCGTGCGGGGCAAGAACGTCACCTGCACCCGCCAGGACGTGGACCGCTACGGGCGCATGGTCGCGGTCTGCACGGTGGGCTGCGTGGAGGTCAACCGCTGGCTGGTGCAACAGGGGCACGCCCTGCCCTCCCTGCAATACGGCGGGGCGATCTACCGGGACGCGGAGGCCACCGCCAGGGCGGCCAAAAGGGGCCTCTACGCGGAGAGTTTCCAGAACCCCTGGGACTATAGGCGCAATCCGCAGAACCCGGTCACGGCGGGCACCCCCAGGGCGGCCTCGCCTGCCCCGGCGGCCACTCCGTCGAGCAGCGCGGGCGGCGTGTACTACCGCAACTGCGCGGCGGCCAGGGCGGCGGGCGCGGCCCCCGTGCGGGCGGGGCAGCCGGGGTACGGCACCCACCTGGACCGGGACCGCGACGGCGTGGGGTGTGAGTGATTGAGCACGAGGGGCACGCGGCGGCCAACGAGGAGCAGGTCAGGCTCCTGCGGGAGGCCCTGGCGCAGACAGCAACCCCAGCGTTGCGGGAGGAGGCGGTCCCCCTGGACGCTCTGCCGCGTGGGACAGAGCCGGACTCGCCCGGCCTGGAGTGAACCCGCAGGAGCAAATGGCGGTCTTCGCAAGTTGCCCTCCTCCCTGCTCAAGGGTTTTGCCGTCCTGCACACGCCATCACGCCTATCCCATCCCGACCGCCTCAGGGCTAAATTGCGAAAATCGCCATTGGGGGGCGGGTGACGCCCGGAAGACGCGTGTGGGCTGCGGCCCTAGGAGAGAAACATGGCTCAGACGTACCTATGCGTGGTGGAGCAGGGAGATGAGGGCTCAAGCTGGGGTGCCTACGCCCTAGACCTGCCCGTGAGCGCTACGGGGGCGAGCCGCGACAAGGTCGTCCGGCTGCTCCGGGAAAGGCTGGCACTACACATCGACTGGCTCCGGGCGGACGGGGAGGAGGTGCCCCCGCCCACCACCACGGAGGCGCAGCACCGCGCCGAGTTGGAAGCCGACGAGGCCCCGGAGATCAGCGACCTCAGCCGCACCGAGTTTCTGCTCCTGGAGCCAGTTTCCTTCCACGCGGCAGTGATGGTCCTGGAGCGGTTGCGCTGGAAGGCGGGGCTGAGCCAGCGGCAGGTGGCGGAGCGCCTGCTCAACCCGTTCAAGCTCGATCAGGACCGCGCCCGCCTGCGCGCCGTCGCGGCGGCCCTGGGCCAGGAGCCGGGGAGCGAGCCGGTCGACCGCCCCGCCTGAAGGGGCACCCCTTGCCTACCGGACCTGCCCCCACCCTGGAGGAGCCATGACCGCACCCACTGTCGATCCTGAAGCCCTGTTCCTGGCCTGGAAGGCTGCCTCCGTCCACGCGGGCGGCCCGCTTGCCAGATACATTGAGACAGAGGGGCAGCACGCAGCAGCGTTGGACCTCCCGGAGGCGGTGTGGGAGGCCAAGGCCCGCAGCCCGGAGCTGGGGAGCCTGCTGGGCCTGCTCGCCGGGCACATCGCCGCCTACGAGGAGCGGGCCTTCCCTATGCCCGCCTCTCCCCCACACCGCCTGCTCGCCTTCCTGATGGAGCAGCAGGGCGTGACGGTGGCCGCCCTCGCGCAGGCCACGGGCATCGGGCAGGAGGAGCTGGACGACCTGCTTTCCGGTCAGCAGGACTTGACGCGGAGGCAGATGCACACGCTGGCCCAGGCCCTCCACGTCAGCCCGCAAGTCTTGCTCTGAGGTCGGGGCGGTCAGGGGAGCTGACAGTACCGGGAGGTCACTTCCCCCACGACCATATTGACGAAGGCGGGCAGCGTGGGGGCCTTCAGGACTACCCAGGCCGCGTCCTGGGAGAGCGTCAGGAGGAGCCGCTCGCTGTCCACGTCGAGGATGTTGATGCGGGCGTTGCCCACCCGGCTGGTCTGCGTCCCGTTGCTGCTGGTCCAGGCATCCACCCGGCCCTTGAGGACCACTGTGGCCTTCTCGATGAGCTGGTACTCGAAGTGCGGGTAGACCCGGTAGCCCCGGCTCTCCAGGGTCTCCTCCAGCGCGTTGCTGAAGTCGATGCCGTACTCCCCGTCAAAGAAGTGCTCGACCGCGATCCCCAGCACGGGGGTGGCATTGGGAGCGCACTGGGCGGTGGGCTGCTCCACCTTGAGCTGGGCGTGCGCGGTGGCGGTGAGCGCGAGGAGGGCCAGGGGGGTCAGGTGACGCACGCGGGCAGGCTAGCCGCCGGACTCTGACACGGTTGCTGCACCTGCCGGGGCGGCCCTACCGCTGCCGCAGATACCCGCCCCGGAGCAGGGCCTCGAAGTCCATCCCTTTGAAGGGCCTGCCGTTCAGGTAGCAGCGCCCGAAGGGGGCGCGCCGGAGGCGGTCGTGTCGCCCGATCACCCGGGTCGTCAGGCCGGGGAAGGGCTCCAGCCCCTCCGCCAGTCCCCACTCGTCCACCCACCGCCGGGCCTCCCCAGGGCGGCGAGGAAGCAGGGGGTACGGCTGGAACTCCTCCAGCAGCAGCATCCGGCCCACGAGGCTCCCGGTGACGTGCAGGGTGGGCCACTCCGGCGGGATCGCCTTGAGCAGGCGGTGAGTGCCCCGCAGCCGCACGGAGAAGTGCTTGCCCCCCAGCCGTTCCTGAAGACGTGCAAGATGACGAGCTGCTCGGAGAGGTCGACGCGGCGCAGCTTCCCCAACACGCTGAACCGCGTGCCGTTAGGGACGTAGGGCGGGGCCGCCCGCAGGTGCAGCACCCGGCTGGCGTCAATGAGGTGGCCCCACATGTCTGTCCGGGGGACGGCGATCAGCGACACCCGTGTGCCCAGGGAAGCGCGGTCCTCCTCACGGAGCCCGATGGGGAGGCCCCCGATGAAAGTCTGCCCTTTCACCCCGGCACGCCGCCCCTCACCCAGCCACCCGGTGACGTGGAGCGCGGCGTGGTGGGTGACGAGCTGGGAACGTTGGGCAGGCTCCGGCAGGGGCATAAGCGGTGTGACAGTATCCCGCTCCCGTAAGAGCAAGAGCGCGTTGCCCTGTGGACCTGATGGAAGCTGCTTACAGCAAGTGCATGCCAGAGCGGTCATTGACGAGGCCACTTATCCCACCACAGCTCTAGCAGCAACAGTGCTACAGCCGCAGGAGGATCAATCCGCAATACTGCCCCCGCGATACCCAGGACGAGCTTTTTATACACTTCGTGCACAGCAGCGTCCTTTGTTACCATGTGCACAAGTGCCTCGCGCATTGCCGCGTGTGTTGCTTGTTGACCATCGACAAGACCATTGCGCGCACGCTTGGTGGCTGCTGGACCTCCGACGAGCAGGATGAGTGGTGGAACTGCTATCAATAGCATTTCTAAAAATTCAAAGGCGGGTATGTGACCGTCAGTCAGACGGTAAGTGGCCAACATGCCAATCAAACCCAGGCCCGAAAACACCCAAAACCCGCGTTGTTGCTCCAGGTCCGACATCGGTGCAGTCCACCACGCGCGGCTCAACATACCCCCCCTACGCTGGGGATGATCTTAAGGTTCCCGGATATAAAAGGCGCTTTCTGGTGGGGTCAGGCGGCAGGGCGGCTCCCCACACTCCGCCACTCCCACGATCTGAGCCGGTCGAGCAACCTGGCTCGCCCCAGCGCCGCGTTCACCACGGCGGCAGGCTCCCTAGGCGGGGTGCCGCCCGTGGAGAGGTCGTGCTCCACGTCCTTCAGCACACGGGCCAGCACGACGGCCACGTCATCCACCAGGGACTCCCCGGCGTCGAGGCCCGCGTCAGGTTCCAGAGCAGCTTCCTCCAAAAGCCCAGGGCGTCCGCCCCGTCCCCAAAGGCCGCTGCCAACCTGCGCGCCTGCCTGTCCACGATGGCCCCCCGCTCATGGCGCTTGACCCGCGCCGCGTCGCCCAGCTCCCAGACGACCTCCAACCCCTGGCTGGGGGCGGCCCGGACAGTCAGTGTCTCGGTACTACCTTGCGGCAAAAACAGGGTTTTCGCCCAGGCAACCAGCTCGTTCAGCGTGACGGCGGGGCGCGGGCTTTTCTGCGTGGCTCCCCTCCTCGTCAGGATTTCTCAACTGTCAGGCAGTCTCTTTCTTGCTCTTCCGGCCCTTTAGGAAACGCTGCACGGGCCACCCGGGCAGTGTCTCTGGGAATCCCACTGAGGAATTCAAGTCTTAAGCTCATAGCCCAGTGTGCGTTCCGCCGCCCAATTCGTCACCAGTATCGAATCTTGTCCGCTCCCTAACTTCCGCTACCCTAAGACCGACGAGGTGTGGGCCGTGCCGAACGCAGAACCACAGGTCCCAAATCCGTTGTACCTGCTCGACTGCGACCTGAAGCCGGAGGAGGTACGCCGTGAGTATCTAGCGCTCTGGACTTATCTCCAGCAGGGCGTGGCCTGGACGTCAGCGCCCGGTATCTGCGCGCCAGCCGCTCCCTCTAATACGGTCAGGAGCGCCGCCCGCCGTCTTTCTGCTGCTCTGCTCGAAGGAGCGGTTGAGACGAGCGCTGATGGGACTGCCCGAGCTGCGGCGCGTGGTGTGGTAGGCCCTGAACACCCTCGGGCCTGCGCTGCTCAAGGGCGAGGGCCGGGTGTACGGGGGAGGCCTGCACAAGCTGGAGCCCCGCGAACTGGCGAATGCGCCAGTGGCCGCCCTCCAGGCGTTGCTGGAGGCTGCCCCGGAGATGGCCCCGCTGCCCTAGGAGCGAGAGGACGTCCGGCAACGGCACGAACGGGCCAGGAGAACAGGTGAAGCGGCGCAAGACGTACAGGAAGGTGCGGGACAGGGCGACCGGACGGTCGGTCCTCCTCCACCGCAGGCTCGCGGCCGAGATGCTGGGCCGCCCCCTGTTGTCTGGAGAGATCGTCCACCACCGCGACGGAAACAGCACCAACAACGCCCGGGAGAACCTGCTGGTGCTGCCCAGCCAGCGCTACCACGCCCACGTGGAGTACCACCTGCGCTGCGAAAAGCGGGGGATGTCCAGCCTCTTCCCCGAGCTGCTCAGCAGCGTGAAGGAGGAAAGGCCGGGCACCCTGTTCGAGGGTGTGCTGCCGCATCAGGAGGGAGCTTCGCGTCTCGCTCGGCGCGAACATCAGCAAAGGACGCACTCTCCCCTCCGTGATGACCCCCGGCAGCGCTCATGGGGCTGAGACAAGATGCAGAGATTTTAGTACGCCAAGGAAAAAGCACGTGCGTGACGCGCTTTCTTGGAGCAGGACGTTACAGACATGTCCCCCAGCCGATGTTCGGGCATGATGCAGGCGACCCGTCGAGATACGCGTCAGGACTGGAAATAATGCCCCTCGTCTAGGTCGGCGATCAGGCCAGGGTGAGTCGGCTGCCAGCCGAGTCCCTCGCGCGTCCAGGTGCTGCTGGTGGGCAGGTCCCGCCCGAAGAACGCGCCGAGCCAGCCGAAGTGCGCTTGCGCCTCCTCCGGGCTCTTCGAGACCACGGGCAGGTTGAGCTGTCGCCCGATGGCCGAAGCGATCTCGCGGGTCGGCACGCCTTCCTCGGCCACGGCGTGGTAGCGCGCCCCGGCCTGCCCGCCCTCCAACGCCAATCGGACCGCGCGGGCCGCGTCCAGGCGGTGCACGGCGGGCCAGCGGCCCTGTCCATCCCCGATGTAGGCCGACACGCCCTGCTGCTGGGCAATGGTGATGAGCTGGGCGACGAGGCCGTGGTCGCCCGGGCCGTGGACGGTCGGCGGATACCGCATCACCACCCCGCGCACGCCCCGCTCTGCTGCCGCAAGCGCTGCCACCTCCGACTGGAGGCGTGGCATCGCACCCGGGTCACCCGCATCATGCTCGGTACGACCGGCCATCCCCGACGAGATGATGAGCGGGTGCCCAGTGCCCTCCAGGGCTGAAACCAGCGCCCGGACGGCGGTGAGGTCCGTTGCGGCGGCCCCGACCATGTCCGAGAAGTCGTGGGTGTAGGCGGTGTGCACCACGCCCTCGCTCTGTCGGGCGCCCGCCGCGAGGCTCTCCGGGTCCGCCAGGTCACCGCGCTGCACCTCCACGCCCTGTTGGCGGAGCCGGTCGGCGCTGGCGTCGCCGCGGGCCAGGCCCAACACCTCATGTCCCGCTCCCAGCAGTTCCTGCACGACCGCTGACCCGATCCATCCTGTAGCCCCTGTCACGAAAACTCGCATGTTCTGTGCTCCTCTCAACGTGGGGACGGCGTTCCCCGTCCTGCCGGGTCAGGATAGGCGGCGGCTTTCGGACGGTCCATGCGTTAGAGTCCGCATTATGTTTGTGATCGTCCGGGAGCAGTGTGGACCCGCTGTCTGAGGTCTTGGCCCTGCTGAAGCCAGAGCAGTATCTGGCCCGGGGCTTCGAGGTCCGCGGTGACTGGTGTATCCAGTTTCCCGCGCACGGAGGCATCAAGTGTTACGCCGTCCTGCGCGGGAGCTGCTGGCTGGCGGTGGACGGGGTGCCGGAGGCGGTGCGGTTGGGGGCGGGCGACTGCTTCCTGCTGCCGGGCGGGCGGCCCTTTCGGCTGGCGAGCGACTTGGCGTTGCCCGCCGTGGAGGTCGAGGTCCACAAGGCGCGGAAGGCGGAGCGCGGCTCGGTTATGTCGGGGAGCAATGAGGTAGCGATGGTCGGCAGTTATTTCGCCCTGTCAGGGCCGCAGGGGCGTCTGCTGCTGGACGCGCTGCCCCCCATCGTGTATCTGGAGCAGGCGTCCGAACAGGCCGCGCTCCGCTGGTGTATCGAACGGATGGAGCAGGAACTGCGCGAGGGGCTACCCGGTGGCTCCCTGCTGGCCGAACACCTCGCACATATGATGCTGCTCCAGGCGCTGCGGCTGCACCTCAGCCGGGCTGGGCCGGGCGGGGTCGGCTGGCTCTCTGCCCTGGCGGACCGCAAGATGAGTGCCGCCATCGGGGTCATGCACGCCGACCCCGCCCACCGCTGGACAGTGGGGGAACTGGCCGGACGGGTGGGCCTCTCGCGCTCGACCTTTGCCGAGCGCTTCAAGACCACGGTGGGCGAGGCGCCGCTCTCGTACCTGACGCGCTGGCGGATGCTGCTGGCCGCCGACCGACTCACCACGGGTGGTGAGCCAGTCTCGCGGATTGCGCTGTCGCTCGGCTACGATTCAGAGGGTGCGTTCAGCACGGCCTTCAAGCGGGTGATGGGGTGCGCACCGCGCCGGTACGGGCGCGAGCAGGAACCGCAGGACAGGGGCGGAGGGCACGCCGCCGTGCGGCACGTTGCTCGGTCCGGGGCATGACCAGGGGTGTCAAATTAAGGCAAAGCTGTTGTGAGATCAACAAGACGGGGTGAGGAGTGGGAAAAGCGCGGCTGGGCCGCGCTTTTCTCCTTAACGTACTAAAATTTCTGCATCTTGTCCTCTCCCCCTCATGGTCAACCCAGAAGGAGCAGACGTTCTCAACTTCTGCCTTTAAGATGACGGCTATGCCTTACACGACGCTGAGCGAACAGATGAAGAACCTTTCGAACCCGCAACGGAGCGACGCTTTTGTCAAGCAACTGCGGGAAGCAGTACGAAACGGCGAGTTCGAGGCGGCACAATTGCCCCAGCGGGTGACGCTTCCCAAGACGTTTCGCAAGCGTGGAAGCGATGAAACCGCGACCCGGGAGACGCGGGAGATGGTCATTGAGCTGACGCCTGAGTACGAGGCTTGGTTCGAACGGGTCAATGGCGAACTGGCGGCCAGTCCGGCGCGCGGCGCGAAGGTGAGGCCCAGCGTGGAGGCCATCGAGTCGGGGCAACTGGATTTCAGGGCCCTGGCTGAGGAAACCCGCCGCCGGATGCAGTCGAGTTTCGAGAAGGGGCAGACGCTCGGGAAGTCGCGGGCCCAGAGCCGGGGCACTGCCCAGGCCAAACCCAGACGCGGACGTACCTCCAAGAAGTGAGTGATCGATGGGGGAACCGGCGCCTGCTGGTTTCCCCTTGCAGGGCCAGGTGCAGATGCGGCGAAAAGCCTCTGGCGGTCCTTGCGGCGCCAGGGGCGACCCTCCGACTTCACCTGATCGGTTGTTGTGGGACAGCCCCACCGTACTTGGGAAAGATCAAGACGGTGTGCAGGTGAGTTCAAGGTGGAACTTACGGGCTTGCGTCCTCCCTGCGCCCGCCTACCCCGTCAAACTCGTTTCCGTCGAGCCCTGGACGGAGGCCTAGGCACAAGGACGCGAGGCGCTCGAAAAGCGCCTCGCGTCCAGTGGTCGGCGGGGCCCCGTCTGCCGGAACCTCTGGTGACCCGGTGCCAGTTCTTCCCTTTCGCTATTCCAGCGTCTGCCGCAGGAGGCGCGCGTCTCCGCCGACGAAGAGCAGACCGTCCAGTCCCCTGACCCCGTACTGGGCCTCCGGCTGCCAGCACACCGGCCGTCCCCCCGTCTCCCGCGCCTGGTGGTGGAGCTGCTTCTGGACCCCCGCCTTCTCGTCCCGCCCCAGGTACAGCACCCCGTCGTGCAGGCTCGGCTCCCCCCGGTGGCTTTTGACGTCCACGCTGAAGAGCTGCCCGTCCGGTCGAGTGAGCAAGGCGTCCACGTCCCCCCCCGTACGCATCATCAACCCCTTGCGAATCCGCCAGCCCGCGAACACCCCGTCGAGCTGTCCCAACGCCTGCGCTTCCACCTGCCGTCCCCGCTGCCTCGCGGCGTTCTCCCCGGCCAGCGCCTCATCCCAGAAAGCCACCTGCTCGGCGAGCTGTGGCAGCCCCCCGGAGAACACCACCTCGTCCTCCTGCATGAGGGGCGCGCCGCCGCCCTGCCCCACGTGCAGGACCCGGGCGTCCTCGTGACGGGCGGCTTGAAGCTGCTCTGGCATCGAGACCCACTGCCCTGGTGTGACGGTCTGCCCCGGCGCGAGGGGATACAGGTGATAGGTGGCTCCCTGGGGACTGCCCAGCCGCACGCCGCCAGTCGGCAGGGAGGTGTAGGTGTACCCACCGCCGAGGCGGGGACCCAACCCACTCTGGAAAGTCCGCAGGCGGTCCTGAGCCAGCAACACCGGGCCAACGGTGCGGCGGTGACGTTGCCAGCCCTGCCAGCCGCGCCAGGCAATCCATAGCCAGAGCAACAGCCACATGAACTGCCCCAGGCGATAGCCGAGGAAGTCAGCCGTGTCGCTGGGCGGCGAGCGGAACAGCCCGATGGGGAAGAACAGGATCAGCAGCGCGATCACCACGAGGTCGCGGAAGCGCAACAGGCGAGGGGTGGGCATCGGGAACCTCGGGGAGGACGGGAGGGGTCGCACAGGGGGGGGGAGCTTTCCCCATGACGTTTTGGGGCGGGCCGAACCAGGCGCGCTGTGATCTAGAGGCGCTGGACTTCCTGGGTCAGGACGTAATCCCGGTTGAAGGCCAGGAAAGTGCCGTCCTTGTCGAGGGGCAGGCGGGTGAGCATCAGGGCCTGGATCTGGGCCACCAGCTTGACCAGGCGCAGATGGCGCCAGGACTCGGGCTCGCGTCGGGAGGTGAGTTGCCCGGCGAGGGTCCGGAACGAGGGGTCGTGGGTGGCGAGGTAGATCACGACGTTGCTCAGCTCCTGGACCAGGACGATGCCGCCGGGGCCATGGGGGGAGTACAGCAGCCCGATCAGCGGGTGCGGACCGGTGTGCAGCAGGAAGGTCGGCGTCTGGCCCCGGTCGAGCTGGGCCTGGGTGTCGGCCAGGAGGTGCCCGACGAGCACGGGGACGAGGCGTGCGTAGGTGGGACGGTCCTCCGGATAGATGAACGCCGGGAGTTCTTGAAGGAGGGTGGCGGCCGTGAAGTCGATCTGGCGTTGGAGGTCAGCCAGGGTGAGCGTCGAGGCCGGGCTCACAGGAGCAGGCCCTTCGAGGTCCGAATGGCTGCAACGAGGTGATCGGAGTCATGCGCGGAGAGAGGGTATGGGACGGTGAACACGCACGAACCTCCTGGCCTCTCACGAGACGGAGCAAGCTCAGCCTGTGCAAACGCGGTCACGGGGCGTTGCCCGGGAAACGAAGTGGGGTGGAGGGGCCCGGCGGGCAGCATCCAGACCTACCAGCTCAAATGCCCGCGAGCCTCGGCCCTCCTGACTGCGGCCTCCAGCGCCCGTTTTCGCCGGAGCATCGCGGCCGTGCGCGGGAACGTCGGCTGTTCCTGGGCCATCCACGTGAGCTGCCCGGGCAGTTCTCCCAAGACGAGAGAGACAGTCGCCCGGATCTTCTGTTGCCTGGGGTCCGTGTGGGTCAGGGGCATGGCGGGAGGCCCTTCCTGCGCGCGCGGCACTCACGCGGGCGGTGAGGTCCGGGCACGCGGCCTAATGGACACGCTGGAACTGGCGGTCGAGCACTTCGAATACTTCGGCGACGGTGGCCCGAGAGGCGGGGGTGGCGCTGTACGTCACGGTCGTGATGCCACTACTGGTGACGGTGTTGAACAGCAGCTCGACGGGCAGACTGCGCCCGCCGCCGAGCACGCCGAGCGGGCTGTAGGCGCGCAGGACGATGCTGGAGTTGCTGGCCTCCTCTGGACGCCACGGCTGACGGAGGGAGGGGGCCTTGAGGGTCGGGGCGGCCCGGGCGATGGCGGTGATGATCGCCGGGCCCGTCGCCCGGTACTGGGCGGGGGGCAACGGCGCCGTGGTGGTTGTCGGCGCGCAGGCGGGGAGGAGGGCCAGGAGAGCGAGGGGAAGAGCACGTACGGAAGTCATAGAAATTCCTTCTGAGCGGTCAGGAGCAATTTGGTCCTCGTCGGGCGGCGGCAGTCGGTGGCAGCAGCGCTTACCCACCACAACACCAGTTTATACCTATGGTTATTATCGCCATCGTGACTGTACGTCAAGCGCTCGGGCGTTCGACGCTTGAGGGATGCCTCTATCGAACAAGCCGCCGAGTGCTTCGCGGAAGCTATTTGCGGAGCGACTGAGGGCGGAGCGGAAGGCGAGGCGCCTGTCCCTGGAAGACCTAGGGGAGCTGTCGGGCCTGTCCTGGAATTACATTGGTCAGGTCGAACGCAGCCAGCGTAACGTCAGCGTGGACCACATGGATGCCCTGGCAAGAGCACTGGGTGTCCAGCTCTATGAGCTCTTGATGGCAGATGCAGCGCCGATGGGGGCGAGAGGGTCGCTCGATGCCACGTCGTAAGAAATCCTCGGAAGTGTTGATTCCAGGCATGCAGGGTCGCAATATGATTGGTAGCACCCTCCGACGGTTACGTAAGGAGGCGTCTCCTCCTCTTTCACTCCAGGAATTCTGCGCCCTCGTGAAAGATCGCTGTGGCTTAGGCATCTCACCAGAGGTCGTCAGCCTCATCGAACGAGGCAAGCGAGCGGCTTTCGATTACGAGGTGTTTGCATTCGCCAAGGCTTTACAAACTAAAATAGACTACTTGTTTGATGATTGGTAAAAGCGAGTCTCCAATTATGAACCAGACATGGATGTAGTCATGAGAACATCCATGTCGTTCGTGTTAGAGACCTACAGATCGCATCGTCATAGTAGACAATTCGCGTCTTAACTTCTGATTTATATCGTCATGAACGTAATGCTGTCTGATAACATCCTCACTGTCGAGGAGGAGCAATGCAGCCTTAGCCACATCGCCTACCTTGCAGTAGTGGGTGGCAACAATGGAACGCATGAGGTGTGCTCTAAATGGCAGTGTATCTTCAATTTTTGAAGGGGAGCTCGAAAACATAGACATATATTTCTCAGACCACTCATATACCATGTCGCTGATTTGTTCAGGACGCATTGAGTGACCCCGGCCACCCACGAAGAGGTCGCTCGAATGCGTAAGCAGGGGACGATAATCTCGGAGATAGGTTTCGATCATCTCGGAATGCTCTTGGAAGAGCTCAGAGTCACCGATAGGCATGACCACCTCGTCAATTCTCATAAGTTGTTTGCTGGAGTAACCATTCTTCAAGTCCTTCACAGGGACAACGATGTTCCAAACGCCGGACTTATCCTTATACAAGCGGCTTGCATTCATATCAATGTTGCCATATTTCATTAAAGACCAATTTTTGGCTCGAAGAGGGAAACACGATATTAAAACCATCAAAACGTATTCTTGGAATTCCAAAGCGAAACGAGGTGTCTTTTCATATCTAGATGACAGGTCTCTCTTACACTGATCGAGAGCTATAAAAATATATTTTAAAGGCAGATCTGAATCAAGAATACTCTTAATTCTACTTTCTGATTTAACAGACTTTTCTATCCTGCTCTGTATGGTTCTATAAAAGTTATGAAGCTTCTGCTTGACTTGTAAACAATACGTTTTCCAGCCTCCCTGGACCTCAATTTCTTTCTGAAGATGAATAGGAAGTCTGGTGACAAGAAAGTCTCTTCTCCACAACCAACCTGACTCCTCTGCAAGCATGCATTTAACTGTCTTAACTAATTTTTCAACTCCATGATTATATTTCCCTGCCGCCATATAGCTATCATTAATGAACCCTTGTAGATATTCGAAGCTTGCGTAGTAGGCAATAGAAAGCTTATTTTCAAGTGGACCATTTGGACCGTCAATATCTCTGATGTGATACGTGGCGACATAAGACATGTATCCCTTTAGTAGGGTGCGATGGATCTGAGCGGTCTCTTTCCCCCAGACTTTAATATGGACACCCTCACTGACTCCTCCCACAGTTTTGTAGCGGACAAGATCATCAAATTCCTCGGCAATCCGACCAGCTATCTGTACAGGGACTCTGGGGTGTTGCGCCCTGTAGTCACGGCGACGCTTATAATCGGGAGTCAGGTGTTCCTCATTTCTAACGGATTCTACGGCCCTCAGAAAATCAATTCGCGCCTTCTCCAGCGGCCTCTTCTCTGAGCCAATCATCCAAATTTTCCTTACCCACGCTCGCGCCTCCGCTTTAGAGCTACCTCTAAAGTTCTCAGGCCACCACTCGTCTGGAATACTCGCCAGCAAAATAATATTAACGTCGGGTTTAAGAGACATGGGTGGTATATACAGCAGCTCTTCTATTCCAGCCGAAGAAATCTGTCCAGTGTCTACCATAGTGATAATTTCAAGTACATTTTTATTATTCAGTATATCGTAGTTATATTTTGCGTTTTTATTAAAAATACGGTTCTTAAGACAATATTCCAGCAGCTCAAATCTCCCCACTCCCAAGTTTTCTTGAAGAATAGCAAGATATGCTTTATAGAAAAGAACTAGGATTGAACGCATAGACGGATCGCAGTTGTAGCTAATTTGATCATGATCGGAGATAGGAGCGAAGATGAGAGCATCGACCTCTTCATCTAAGGTGCGGCCTTGCTTCAAGACATGATTCCTGAACCTCGATATATAAACCCGAGAGGTTCCGCGCCCAATTTTAAAGCTTTGGCCGACTTTTTCGGACGCGAGATACATGATGATGCCAGCGTATGTTACAGTAGACACAGACATAGTTCCTCCGTAAAATCATGAGTGGGCTGAGACAAGAGTTTTTCCTCTAGCGTGCCTCCTACACGCTAAAATTCGTCTTTTACACTTTTGTATCCTGAGTGTACAATGGGAAGCCGTCTTAAGGCCACAAAACGGCTGTCTCGACACCGAAAAACCGTTTAATGCTCCATGACGATGGTATATACCCCCGGTGCGGGACATCTCCCGGTATCTGGAGGAGGCCCAGGCCCAGAAGCTGCGCGTCACCCACGTCACCGAGACGCACATCCACGCCGATTACCTCTCGGGAAGCCGCGAATTAGCAAAGGCCACGGGTGCGAGGCTCCTGCTCTCCGACGAGGGCGGCGAGGGCTGGCGGTACACCTACGACGACGGCAACCAGACGCGGCTGCGCGACGGCGATACCTTCATGGTCGGCAACGTCCGCATACAGGCTGTTCATACGCCCGGCCATACCCCCGAGCACCTGAGCTTCCTCGTCACGGATACGCCCCGTGGCGATGCCCCTTCCATGATCCTGACGGGTGACTTCGTGTTCGTGGGCGATCTGGGCCGACCCGACCTGCTCGACGAGGCCGCGGGGGGGCAAGACACCCGGTTCGAGGGCGCGCGGCAGATGTTCGTTTCTGTGCGGAACAAGTTCCTGACCCTGCCCGACTACGTGCAGGTCTGGCCCGGCCACGGTTCGGGCAGCGCGTGTGGCAAGGCGCTGGGTGCCGTCCCAACGACGACCGTCGGCTACGAGCGGGCGCTGAGCTGGTGGGGCCATATGGTCGAGAAGGGTGACGAGGCGGAGTTCACGAAGGAACTGCTGTCCGGCCAGCCCGACGCGCCGCTGTACTACGGGCGGATGAAGCTGGAAAACCGGGACGGCCCCGCCCTGCTGGGTGAGGTCAGGCCGCTGGTTGAGCTGAGCGTGGAGGAGGTCAAGGTCAGGCTCACCGCCGGGGCCCGCCTGATCGACACCCGAAAGAAGGAGGAGCACCAGGCCGCCGTCCCGGTGGGGAGCGTGAACCTCCCTGACGGCAAGACCTTTGAGACCTGGGCCGGGTGGTTGCTGACCCCGGACCGTGAACTGATCCTGCTGGCCCCCGGGGGCCGCGCCGAGGCCCTGCGCCGCCGCCTGTGGATGGTGGGCCTCGACCGGGTGATCGGCTTCGTCCCCAGCGCCGAGGGTCTGGAGACGGCCCCCGCGCGGCCCGTTCCCGTTCCGGAGCTGGACGCGCACGAAGGCGCCCTGATCCTCGACGTGCGGGCCAGCACCGAGTACGGGGAGGGGCACATCCCCGGTGCCCGGCAACTCCACGCCGGACGCCTGCCCTGGCGACTCGACACCCTGCCGCGTGACCGTGAGATCGTGGTGCATTGCCAGGGCGGGGCCCGCAGCGCCGCCGCCGCGAGCCTGCTGCGCGCCGAGGGCTTTCAGGTTTTGGAACTCGCCGGGGGCTACGACGCCTGGGCGAAAGCTCAGAAACAGGAACCACCCGTTTAAGGCCCCCTTCCCGGAGGCGGCGCGAGTCATGCCGTCTGCGCTCCCATGAAAGCGAATGGTCCCATGACCTCCCAGGACATCTTCACAGCAGAGCTGGGGGGCCGACGGCGCGAGGGCAGACCTTCAACGCGTACTACGACCCCACGGGCGGTCACGGCAACCACGTCCACTGCGCCTGGAACTGAGGGCCCCCGGACGGATTCCAGCGGAGTCCGCCGCCCAGCGCCCGGTGAACACGCTGGACACCCTCGCCGTGACGGCCCCGACCGTCGCGGCCACGAGCGCCTGGAAGGCTCAGGCTCCGAGGGAAGGTGCCGTGAGCCGTGCAGCGCCTGGCGCCCGCGGCCTGACCCATCTCACGCGGCGGGCAGGGTGAAGAAAAAGGTCGAGCCCTGTCCCGGCGTGCTCTCGACCCACAACTGGCCGCCGTGGCGCTCGACGATCTTTTTGCACACGGCGAGGCCGATGCCCGTCCCCTCGAACTCCTCCCGGCCATGCAGCCGCTGGAAGATCACGAAGATGCGGTCAAAATACTGCCGCTCAATGCCGATCCCGTTGTCCCGCACCGCGAATCTCCACACCCGGCCCTCCCGCTGGGCCGAAACGTGGACCTCGGGGGGTATTCTCTCCCGGCGGTACTTCAGCCCGTTGGAAATCAGGTTTTGCAGCAGTTGGTCGAGTTGCTGGGTGTCCGCGATCACGCGGGGCAACTCGCCGCGCGTCACGCTCGCCCCCGTCCGCTCGATCTCGGGGTGCAGTCGCCGCAGCACCGCGTCGAACACGGCCCCGGCGTGGGTGAAGCGCAATGGACGCTGTTCGGTGTGTACCCGGGAAAACGTCAGCAGGTCGTCCACCAGCCGCTTCATGTGCTCGCCGCTCTCCACGATCTGCCGCAGGTACAGCCGTCCGCGCTCGTCGAGCTGCGCGCTGTAGCGCTTGTCGATGAGACCGGCAAAACTCGTCACCGCCCGGATCGGCGCTTGCAGGTCGTGCGAGGCGATGTAGGCGAACTGCTCCAGCTCGGCGTTGCTGCGGCGCAGTTCCTCGTTGCGGCGCGTCAGGCTCTCCTCGGCCCGCTGGCGCTCGGTCACGTCGGTGGACACGCCCACGACTTCCGTCACGGTGCCCGCCACGTCCGTCACAGGAATGGTCCAGCTCTCGAACACCCGCTCGCCGACAGGGCGCGTCTGGTGCACCTCCTGCCCGCTCAAGGCCAGCCGCAGGTCGTCCAGGAGGTCGGGCACATGGGCATAGAGGTCGGAGGCGGAGCGTCCCACCGCCTGCCCAGGGGTCAGCCCCAACCCCGCCAGGCCCCGCCCCTCGGAGAGGGTGAAGGTGCCGTGGGCATCGAGGGCAAACAGCACCACCGGCGCGTTGTCCACCACCGCCCGCAGGCGCGCCTGGGCAGTCAGGAGGTCACGGGAGGCCTCGGCCCGGTCGAGGGCCAGTTCCAGGCTGCGGCGCACCGTCTCGATGATCGTGCGCTCGGTCTCCGTCCAGTTCGATTGCCCGAACCGTCCCAGCCCGATCAGCCCCCGGGTGCCCCGCCCCGTTCTGAGCGGCACGATGGCCGTCGCCGACACGTGCGCCATGTGGTCGGCCAGCCCGTCCGTCGCCGGGTTGTACGCGTCCTGGTAGTACGTCTCCCCCGTCTGGAAGGGAAGACGCAGGTTGTCCGTCGTGTCGTGGGGCAACCCGGCCTCGTGGGCGAGGCGCAGCCCCTCGCTGCCGTACTCGCCCCGCATGCTGCGCACGTACCACCGCTCGCCGTCCCGCTCGTAGTGCAGGGCCGCCTGCACGGGCAGCAGGTCGAGCAGCAACTCCTCCGCCCGCTCGATCAGGGCCCCCGGCTCGGCGTCCAGGGTCAGGTCGCGGCTCCACTCCTCGAAGGCTTCCAGGGCCCGGGTGCGCGCGTCGAGTTCCAGGTTCTGGGCTTGCAGTCGCCGGGCCTGTTCGGCCCGCTCCAGCGCGAGGGTCAGACCACGCGCCACCGCGCGGAACAGGGCTTGGTCGGGCCCGCTCCACTGCCGGGTGTCCTTGAGGCCGATGGACAGCACGCCCCGCACCTCGCCGCCCACCACCAGGGGCGCGTTGGCGACCGTGCCGTACTGCTCGGTGGGCTCCAGCCGCTCGCGCGCCGGGTCCCAGGCGTCGGTGAAGACCACCTGCCGGGCCTGGAGGACCTCCCGGAACATCGGCGTGTCAGCCGGCACCCCGGCCCGCATCAGAGCCAGCACGTCCGCACGCACGTCCTCGCTCCACACCCGGGCTTTCCACAGCTCGCCCTCGGGTTCGTAGTACCCGACACTGGCGTCCGCGAAGCGGGCACGCAGCACCAGGGTGGCTTGCCGGGCGAGGGCCGGCAGATCCGTTTCGGTGCCCACGGCCTCGGTGAAGGCGACAAAGGCCTCCTGGGCGCGGGCGCCTTCCTCGATGTGCCGGGTGTGGGCGACGAGTTCGGCGTTGTTCTCCGCGAGTTGCCGGGCGCTCTCGGTGCGTTCCAGCGTGACCCCCAGGCCCCGGGCGACCGCGCGCACCAACCCTTTCTCGCGCTCGGTCCAGGCGCGGGCCTGCTGGGTGCCCACCGAGAACAGGCCGCGCGGCTCCCCGCGGATCACCAGGGGCAGGAAGGCGGCGGCGCCGTAGGACTCGGCGTTCATCACCCCGTTGGCCGCCGCGTCCCAGCCGTCCGCGAACACTGGCTGTCCCGACCCCGCCTGGGCGTAGTGCGGTGCGTCCGAGGGAATCCCCGCCCGAATCTGCGCGACGATCTCCGGCGGGATGTCGTCGGACCACGCCCGCGCCTTCCATCGCCCGTCTTCGAGTTCGTAGTACGCGGCGCTGACGTGCGCCAAGTTCGCGCGCACGACCTGCACCGCTTGCCGGGCGAGGGCGGCCACGTCGCTCTCGCCCCCCACCGCCTCCGTGTAGGCGACGAAGGCGTCGAGGGCCGCACGCTTGGCCTCCAGTTCGGCGGTGCGGGCCGCGACCCGTGCTTCGAGGTCCTGGCTGAGCTGGGCACGGCCCAGGGCGAGGGCACACTGGGCGGCGAGCGTGCGCAGGAAACGCACCTCGTCCGGCGTGAAGTGGTGGGGCTCCTCGAAGGCGAGGATGATCGCGCCGAGGGGCCGCTCATCGAGGGACATCGGCAGCACGGCGGTGGCGACCGCAGCCACGCCTCCAGTGCGGGCCTCCAACTCCGGGTAGGCGCGGGTCAGGTCGCCGGCACGCCCGAAGAACAGGGCCTCGCGCCGTTTCAGGGCGTCCCCGGCCACGACGTGGCCGCCCAATGGGCCGTCCTGCCAGAGGGTCCGGGCGTCCTCCCCGTCCCCCTGCTGGGCGGCGATCTCCAGGTGTCCTCCGGTCTCGTCCACGAGCAGGACGGCCCCGGCCACGGCGCCCAGGGCCCCCAGGGCCGGCGTGAGCACGGTCCCGAACACGTCTTGCGGGGTGCGGGCGGCAGCGAGGCGTTCGGTGATGGCGTGCAGGTGTTCGCTCAGGGAGGCAGACCCGGTGAGGGGCGTCTTGAACGGGCTGGGCACGCGGGTCAGGATACCGCCCACCGCCGTGGGACCCGTTCATCTTTTCTCGCAGTTCACCCGGGTTGGGCAGCCCTTACGCCTCACGGCGGACACCCAGACACCGGGCCCTGGAGGGCGTGGAGGACCGCAGGCTCTCCTCGAACACGCCGGGCGGGCGGTGGCCCTGGCCGGGCGTGACCTGGGGCGCAGGGCGGGCACCTGTGCCCCCAGGTCGTCGGCGTCGGCGAGCACGACGGAGGACCGGCCCCGGTTGCACAACTCCACGCAGACGTGGCCGGGGCCAGTGTCGCTCGCCTGCACGCTCCTGACCTGGCAGGTCCGCACCTGCACGCGGCGACCGTCCACCGCGCGCCGGGCCGGCAGGTCGCGCGGGGGCTTGGCGGACGAGTTGGGGGTCACGACGCGGCCCGCAGGTTGAACAGCCCAGCCTGCCCGTTGCTGCCCTACATCCAGCGCCCGACGTCGCGCAGCCCCGCATCCAGCGGGCCAAGAGGACGCGAAAAATCTTGAGACGTCGCATCGCATGTTCGATCCCTTGCCGGGTCTGCGCCAGGACAACCGTGTCCCGGCGCGGCTCGTCGGTGAGCGGCATGGTGCGGGTGGCCTTGTGGGGAGTGAGTGCGTGAGGGTGATCCTTCCAGACGCCCTGATCCCCGCATCACCGATCAGCGCGGTTTCGAAAGGGAGCCAGACCTGAGAGTGACGAATCGTGCCAGTCCCCAAGCTGCCGGTCGAAGAAGGCCAGGTGACGCTCCAGCTCATCCGCTCGGACTTTCTTGGTCTCCCCGGGATCACCGGGCCACCCGGGGCTCGCCCGGCCAGGTCATCTCTGTTTTCCTCTGATCCTTCACGCGCGCCCGGTCAGAAAGTCGAGGACCTGCGCCGTGAAGACCCCGGAGGCCTCCAGGTTGAGCATGTGGCCGACCCCCCCGAACACCGAGAGCCGGGCGTGGGGCAGGCGCCGGGCCAGCGTCCGGGCGATCTCCCGGTTCTGGGGCACGTCGCGCTCGCCCACCAGGATGAGGGTGGGGGCGGCGATGTCCTCCAGGCGGCGGTACACTTCCGCGTCCAGCCACTGTGAGGGCGAGACGTTCTTTTGCCAGTGCCAGCCCGAGTAGTCCCGGGTCAGGCGGGCCAGGTGCCCGGCCACCTCCGGACGCGAGCGGGCCGCCGCGAAGAGCGGGTGGGCCAGCCAGCGCTCGCGCCCCGCCACCACGCCGTCCGAGCGCGCGACCTCGCCCACCTCCGCGAGCGACAAGGCCACCTCCGGGTGGGGGGGGAAGCCCCTCAGGCTCGTCGCGGCGAGGACGAGGTGGTCCGTCATCCCCGGGTGCCGAAGCGCGAACTCCAGCGCCACGTTGCCGCCGAGCGACAGGCCCAGGACGTGCGCGCGGTCCACGCCCAGATGGGTCAGGACGGCGTGCAGGTCGTCCGAGTAGCGGAAGTCGGCGGTCGGGGGGCCCGAGCGTCCGTACCCGCGCAGGTCCACCCGGATCACCGTGAAGTGCCGCGCAAACGCCCCGAGCTGCCCCTCCCACATCCGGCGGTCGAGCGTGTGGCCGTGCAGCAGGACCAGGGGCGGGCCGCTGCCCTCGACCTCGGCGTGCAGGCCCGTCCCCCCCACCTCGACCCGGTGGACGGCGCTCACCGTGCCCCCGCCGGTCCCGGTTGGACGGGAGGGAGCACGGAGGGACCGGCCAGCTTGACAAGCTCTTCCGCTTCCATTTAACTATTATGCATACGCTTGCACAACTGAGAGGGGAGGTTGAACGTATGTCTCACCCCCACGTCTCCAACGAGGAGATGCAGGCCCGCATCTCCCGGTTCGCCGATCTCAGGACCCAGGGCGTGCCGCTGATGTTCATCGACTCGGTGCTTCCGGGGCACCAGCGGATGAACTACGCATTGATCGGCGACACCGCCTCCGAGAACGCGGAGTTCAAGCCCGCTATCCGCGAGCCTCACAAGTTCCAGATCGGGATGGGCTTCGCCGAGCCGGGGAACGGGCCTGCCCTGCACACGCACACCTACGTCGAGAGTTTCCTGGTGTTGCAGGGGCGCTGGCGTTTCTACTGGGGCAACGAACCGGGGCGCATCGACGGCGAGGCCACGCTGGAGAAGTGGGATTTCATCTCGTTGCCGCCGGGGCTGTACCGCGGCTTCGAGGTCGTGGGGGACGAGCTGGGGTGGTTCTTCGCGGTCCTCGACCCGCACGATGTCTTCGCTTCCAAGGACCCGGTGTGGGACCCGGAGGTCGAGCGCCGCGCCGCCGAGTACGGCTTCCGCTCGGACGAGCAGGGACGGATGGTCAGGCCGGACAACTACGACGAACTGCGCGAGGGGATGTTCCGCCGCCTGATGGCCGCCGAGGCCGCCTCGCGGGAGGGGCGCGGGACGTGACGCCGCCGGGGGGACGCTCCAGCCTGCGCGACCGGCTCGCACGGGGCGAGGCGCTCCTGAACGGCTGGTTGCACGTGCCGTCCCCCTTCAGCGCGGAGGTCATGGCCCACGCGGGCTGGGATGCGCTGACGCTCGACACCCAGCACGGCCCCTTCGACTTCACGGGCGCCGTGCCCATGATCCAGGCCATCCAGACGACGGGCACCCACGTCCTCGCCCGGGTGCCCGGCCTCGACGCGGGGCTGATCGGCAAGTTCCTCGACGCGGGGGCCGAAGGCGTGATCTGCCCGGTGATCGAGACGCGCGCCGAGTGCGAGGCGTTCGTGGCCGCGTGCCGCTACCCGCCGCACGGCTCGCGCAGCTTCGGCCCCACCCGCGCCGCGCTGCACTTCGGGGCGGACTACGGGACGCGGGCCGACGCGCTCGTCGTGCCGATGCCGATGATCGAGACGGCGCGCGGATTGGAGAACGTGGACGAGATCGCGGGCGTGCCCGGTGTGGGCGCCCTCTTCGTGGGACCGGGCGACCTCAGCCTCAGCCTCGACGGCGAGGCGCGGCTCGACCGGGAGGACAAGGGATTTTTAGAGGTGCTGGCCCGGGTCGTCCGGGCGGCTCAGGCTCACCGAGTCGCCGCAGGCATCTTCACCGCCTCCCCCGGGTACGCGCGGCGGATGCTGAGCCTGGGGTACACCTTCGTGACCGTCTCCAGCGACGCGCGGCTCCTCGCGGCGGCGGCGGGGGCGGCGATCCGGGAGGTCCGCGCGTGACCCGTTCCGCCCGGCCCCGGCGCGCGACGGCGGCGGATGTGGCGCAGGAGGCGGGCGTCTCGCAGAGCACCGTGTCGCGGGTCTTCTCGGACGACGGGCGGCTCACCCGGGAGACGAAGGACCGGGTGCGGGCGGTGGCGCGCGAGCTGGGCTACCGGCCCCACGCGGTCGCGCGCAGCCTGATCACCCGGCGCACGAACATCGTCGGCCTTGTCACCAGCGACCTCAGCAATCCCTTCTACCCGCGACTGGTGGAGACGTTCACGACCCGGCTGCACGCGCTGGGCCGCCGGGTGCTCCTCCTCACGGCGGGGGTGGGCGAGGATCTCGACGACCTGCTGCCCGAGGTGCTGTCCTCGCAGGTGGACGGCTACGTCGTCGCGTCGGCGAGCGTGTCGAGCGGCGTGGTGCGCGAGTGCGTGCGGATCGGTACGCCCGTCGTGCTCGTCAACCGCCACGCGCCGGGCTCGGGGGCGAGCGCCGTGAGCTGCGACAACGTGGCGGGCGGGCGCACGGTCGCCGACGCGCTGCTCGCCGCAGGGTGCGTCCGCCCCGCCTACGTCGCCGGGCGCGAGGACGCCAGCACGAACATCGAACGCGAGCGCGGCTTCTTTACGCGGCTGCGCGAGCGCGGGGTGACGGACGTGCGGCGCGAGCGCGGCCACTACACCTACGCCTCCGGGCGGGAGGCGGCGCGGCGGCTGCTCGCCCTGCCGGAGCGCGAGCGGCCCGACGGCCTCTTCTGCGCGAACGACATCACCGCGATGGGCGCCCTCGACGCCGCCCGCGAACTCGGGGTGCGGGTGCCGCAGGACCTCGCGGTGGTCGGCTTCGACGACATCCCCGCCGCCGCGTGGAGCGCCTACGACCTCACGACCGTTCGGCAGCCGGTGGAGGACATGATCGGGCGCAGCCTCGACCTGCTCCTCGCGCACGTCGAGCGGCCCGACCTCGCCCCCGAGCTGGAGGTGCTGCCCGGCACCCTGGTCGAGCGCGGCTCGTCGCGCCGGAAAGGACAAGCATGAGTGACGACCCCGCCGCCCCGTTCGACTTCGGCGACCACCCCGACCTCACCGCCTTCATGGCCGCGGCGGACACGGGCAGGCGCCAGGACCTGACGGGCTTCGACCCCGACTACGTGGACATCGTGGACTACATCGTGCGCTGCACGCACAAGATCTGGGAGGAGCGCGCGGTGGGATTGATCTACACCCACTACGCCCACAACGCCACGATGCATTCCTCGCAGGGCGACCTCTACGGGGCCGAGGCCGTGGTGCGCGCCACCCTGCGGCGGCAGGCGGCCTTTTCCGACTACCGCTCCTACGCGGACGACGTGATCTGGACCGGGAACGCGCGGGACGGCTTCTACACCTCGCACCGGATCATGACCCTGGGCGTGAACACCGGGCACACCGACTTCGGCCCGCCGACCGGGCGGCGCATCGGGCGCTGGGTGGTGGCCGACTGCCGCATCCGGGACAACCGCATCTTCGAGGAGTGGATCGTCTCCGACCTCGGCGCGGAGCTGCGCCAGCTCGGGTACGACCCGCTGGAACTGGCGAGGAGGAGCGCCCCCCTGCGCCCCCGCCCCGCCGCCGAGTCCGCCCAGGGGCTCGGTCAGCTCGCGCCCCAGGTGCTGCCCCTGCCCGACCCCGGCGAGCCCGAGCCCTACGTCCGCGCCCTGCTCCACAACCTGTGGAACGCCCGGATGGTCAACCTCGTGCGCGAGCGGTACGCGCCGGGCCTACTCGCGTGGGTGCCGGGGGGGCGGCAGCTCTACGGCCCGAACGACTACGCGGCCTTCGTGCTCGGCCTGATGGCGCAGTTCCCCGACCTCGCGCTGACCGTGGACCACGTGTGCGCCCTGGGGGACGCGGAGCGGGGGCAGCGGGTCGCCGTGCGCTGGACGCTTCAGGGCACGCACGACGGCCCCGGCCCCTACGGGGCTCCCACCGGGCGGCGCGTCTTCCTGATCGGCGTGTCGCACCTGTGGCTGCGCGGCGGGCGGGTCGAGCGCGAGTGGACGCTGTTCGACGAGTACGCCCTGCTGCGGCAACTTCACGCGCCCGCGTTGGAGGACGTGTGACCGGAAGCCTCGCGGGACGGCGGGCGGTCGTGACCGGCGCGGGCCGGGGCATCGGGCGCGGGGTGGCGCTGGGCCTGGCGCGGGCGGGGGCGGACGTGGCCCTGCTGGGGCGCTCGCCGGGCGAGCTGGGAGCGGTGGCGCGCGAGGTCGAGGCCCTGGGGCGCCGGGCCACCCCGGTCCCCTGCGACGTGACGGACCTCGCGGCGCTGGAGGCGGCCTTTGAGGGATTGCACGACCTGGACCTTCTGGTGAACAACGCGGGCACGAATGTCCCCGAGCCCTTTGTGGACGTGACGCCGGAGCACTTCGACACCATCTTCGGGCTCAACGTGCGGGCGGCCTTTTTCGCCGCGCAGCTCGCGGTGCGGGCGATGCTCGCGCGGGGCGGGGGCGGCGTGATCGTCAACCTCTCGTCGCAGATGGGCTTCGTGGGGGCCGCCAACCGCAGCGTCTACTGCGCGAGCAAGCACGCGCTGGAGGGGCTGACGAAGGCGCTCGCGGTGGAACTCGCCCCGCGGGGCATCCGGGTGGTGAGCGTGGCGCCCACCTTCATCGAGACGCCGCTGACGGCCCCCATGTTCGCCGACCCCGCCTTCCGGGCCTGGGTGGAGGAGAGCATCCCGCTGGGGCACCCCGGCACGGTGGAGGACGTGGTGGGCGCGGTCGTGTTCCTCGCCAGCGACGCGGCGAGGATGGTGACGGGAACGAGCCTGCGGGTGGACGGCGGCTGGACGGCCCGCTGAGCGGGCGGGAAGGGAGGGGCAGGGCATGGAGTACCTCAAGCGGGCCGAACCACAGTCACAGGCGGCGACCCAGGCCATCCGGGACACCGTGTCGCGCGTCCTCCTCGACGTGGAGCGTGAGAGGCTGGCGGCGGTGCGGCGCTACTCCGAGCAGTTCGACGGCTGGAACCCGGAGTCGTTTCACCTCTCCAGCACGCAGATCGAGGAGGGGCTGGCGAGCGTCCCCGAGGAGGTCGCGCGCTCCATCGACTTCGCGGTCGAGGAGGTCCGCAAGTTCGCCCGCCTGCAACGGGAGAGCCTGCATGACTTCGAGGTCCAGACCCTGCCCGGCGTGACGCTGGGGCAGCGGCACATCCCGGTCAACGCCGTGGGCGCCTACGTGCCCGGCGGGCGCTACCCGCTGATCGCCTCCGCGATCATGACCATCGCCGTGCCGCGGGTCGCGGGCGTGGGCCGGGTCGTGGCGACCACGCCGCCGCAGCGGGGAACCGGAAAGGTCAACCCCGCCCAGCTCTACGCGATGGCGCGCTCGGGGGTGGACGCGATCTACGCCCTCGGCGGCGTGCAGGCGATGGCGGCGATGGCCTACGGACTGGACGACGCGCCGCCCCTGGAGCCGGTGGACATGATCGTCGGCGCGGGCAACGCCTACGTCGCGGAGGCCAAGCGCCAACTGTTCGGCACCGTGGGCATCGACCTCCTCGCGGGGCCGACCGAAATCTGCATCCTGGCGGACGACTCCGCCGACCCCCGCCTCGTCGCCGCCGACCTGCTGGGGCAGGCGGAACACGGGACGAACTCGCCCGCCGTCCTCGTCACCACCTCGCGCGAGGTGGGGGAGGCGACGCTGCGCGAGATCGACCGCTGGCTGCCCACCTGGCCCACCGCCGAGGTTGCGGGCGAGGCGTGGCGCACGCTCGGCGAGGTCATCGTGGTCGAGGGCGACGAGGAGATGGTGCGTGTGTCAGACCAGATCGCCAGCGAGCATCTGGAGGTCCAGACGCGCGATCCGCGCTGGTTCCTGACGCGGCTCACGAACTACGGCTCGCTCTTTCTGGGCCAGAGCGCCACCGTCGTGTACGGGGACAAGGGCATCGGCACGAATCACGTGCTGCCCACGGGCCGCGCCGCGCGCTACACGGGCGGGCTGTGGGTGGGCAAGTTCATCAAGACCGTGACCTGGCAGCACGTGACCCCCGAGGGCGACGCCCTGGTGGCCCCCCACATCGCCGCCGTCGCCGACGCCGAGGGGATGGCCGGGCACGCGCTGACCGCCCGGTTGCGGCTCGAAGCCCTCGAACGGGCCCAGCCGTGACCCTCTCCGGCCCCAGCCGCGCTCCTCCCACACCCGCGCCGCCCCCGGACGCGCCGCTCCCCCCCGCACGCCCCACCCCTTCCAAGGAGGAAGTTATGCCGCGATTCACGACCGTCCGCCCCACCCTGCTCGCCGCCCTGACGCTCGCCTCCGCCGCCCTCGTGGCGCGGGTCGGCGCCCAGACCCAGACTCCGAGGTACGGCAACTGCACCGTCACCGGGCAGCGGGGGAGCGTGCCCCTGAGACCCGCCATTCCCGGGCAGCTCACGGTGCAGACCACCCTGCCGGGGCCGGGCTGGTTCAACGGCAACACGCCGGCCTCCATCCAGGACGGCTTCGAGTACTGCATGGCGGCGAACATCGCCCACCGCGCGGGGCTCGACCGGGTGGTGGTCCGCAACGTGCCCTTCGACGCGCTCGTGGCGGGGCGCACGGGCAACAACTACGACATCGGGCTCGTGCAGGTCACGATCACCCCGGCGCGGGCGCGGGTGGTGGACTTCACCGTGCCGTATTTCTCCAGCGACCAGGGGGTCCTCGCGCGCAAGGCGAGCAACGTGACCCAGGCGAACCTCGCCTCCAAGCGCATCGGCGTACCGTCGGGAACGACGACCTACACCTTTGTCAACAACACGATCAAGCCCAGCGTGGCGGTCAAGGTCTACCCCGACTCGGCCACCATGCTCGCGGCCCTGCGCGCCAACCAGATCGACGTGGCGATGCTCGACACCGTGGTGCTGCTGGGCCGGGTGCGCGACCTCGGCGGGCAGGCCGAGCTGATCGGGCAGTTCAGGACCGGGGAGAACTACGGAGGCGTCCTGCCCAAGGGCAGCGTCAACAAGGCGGGCATCAACCGGATCATCACCGCCCTGGAACAGGACGGCACCCTGAAGAAGCTGTCACAGACGTACCTCACCCCGGTGTACGGCGGCGACCCCTCCAGCGTCCCGTACTTCCGGTGAGCCCCCGTGTCCGGCTCCCTGCTGGGTGACACCGCCCCGCGCGGGCGGGCGCCCACGCCGCCGCCGCGCACCGCCACGCTGGGGCTCGTCGCGCTGCTCGCCGCCATTGCGGTGATCCTGGTGAGCGCGTGGGTCCTCGCGGAGGTGCGCGCGGCCCTCGTCGCCGGGCGGGCGCACGCCGATTGGATGGACGCGGCGCTCGTGCTCGCCGGGGTGGGCACGCTGGGGCTGCTCGTCCCGGCCCTGGGCGGCCTGCGCGACTCGGGGCGCGCGGCGGCCTCACTGCGGGCGGGCGACGTGGTGGGGGCGCGGGTGCACGCCTCCGAGAGCCGCACCTCCGCCTGGAGCGCCCTGGGGTGGTCGGGGGCGGTCCTCATCGTCGCGCTGCTGGCCTTTTTCGTGGTGACGAACGGGGTGGCGGTCGGGCGGACCTTTTTCAACCTGGGGCTGATCTGGTCGTCGTTCGGGCTGGTCCTGCGCGCCTTTTGGGTCAACGTCTCGATCTTCGTGATCGCGGAACTGCTCGTCTTGGTCTGGGGATTGATCGTGGCGGTCGCGCGCCTGGTGCCGGGCCGGGCGGGGCGCCCCATCCGCCTGCTCGCCACCCTCTACACCGACATCTTCCGGGGGCTGCCCGCGATCATCACGATCTACCTCGTGGGGTTCGGGCTGCCGCTCACCGGGCTCACCGACGGGCTCCAGAACACGCTCCAGACGCGCTTCGGGGTGCAAGACCTCTCCATCCTGTGGGCGATCATCGCGCTCACGCTGACCTACGGCGCCTACGTGGCGGAGGTGTACCGGGCGGGGCTGGAGAGCATCCACCCCTCGCAGGTGGCCGCGGCGCGCTCGCTGGGGCTGGGCTTCGGGCAGACGCTGCGCTTCGTGGTCGTGCCGCAGGCGGTCAGGCGGATCGTGCCGCCCCTGCTGAACAACTTCATCGGGCTGCAAAAGGACACCGCCCTGGTGAACGTGATCGGCGCCGTGGACGCCTTCAACCAGGCCAAGATCATCGCCACCAACAACTTCAACCTCTCGGCGGTGACCACCGTGGCGATCCTCTTCGTCCTGATCACCATTCCGCAGGCACGGTTCGTGGACCGGCTGCTCGCCCGTGACCAGGCGCGGCTGCGCAGCGGGGGAACCCCGTGACCTTCCTCGACATCCGCGACGTGCACAAGAGTTACGGCGCCGTCCGCATCCTCAGCGGCCTGAACCTGCGGGTGGACGAACACCAGGTCGTCACGTTGATCGGCCCCTCGGGCTGCGGGAAAAGCACCCTCCTGAGGTGCATCAACGGGCTGGAGCCCATCTCGGGCGGCGAGATCCGCATCGAGGGCGACCGGGTGACCGGCCCCGGCGTGGACGTGAACGCGTTGCGGCGCGAGGTGGGAATCGTCTTCCAGAGCTACAACCTCTTCCCGCACATGACGGTGCTGCACAACGTGACGCTCGCGCCCCTGCGGGTCCTCGGGGTGGGGCGCCCCCAGGCCGAGGAGGAGGCGCTAGCGCTGCTGCGCCGCATCGGCCTGGAGGCCAAGGCGAACGCCTATCCCGACGCGCTCTCGGGCGGTCAGCAGCAGCGGGTCGCCATCGTGCGGGCGCTCGCCATGCGGCCCAAACTCCTGCTGCTCGACGAGATCACCTCCGCCCTCGACCCCGAGCTCGTCTCGGAGGTGCTCAACATCGTGCGCGACCTCGCCTCGGAGGGCATGACGATGCTCCTCGCCACCCACGAGATGGGCTTCGCCCGCGAGGTGTCGAGCAAGGTGTGCTTCCTGCACGGCGGCCAGGTGTTCGAGGAAGGCCCGCCCGAGCAGATCTTCACCGCCCCCCGCGAGGAGCGCACCCAGGCCTTCCTGCGGCGCATCATCGAGGCCGGACGGCTGTGACGGGGGTGGGGCGGGGCCGACCGGTCGCCGCACCGGCGGTCGCCGCGTCGGGTGCCCAGCCGTTGAGAGCGCCTTTTCGCCGGCTCTCCCGTTCGGCGAACCCGTTGCAAGAAGGAACTGGGCGTCCGGCCAGCTTGCCCGGGTCGACCTCGAGGTGACGAGGGCGCGCGTGGTGGAACGCGGGTGCGTGCGCTCCACCCTGGACCTCGAACGGGCCGTTCGCGCGGCTGCGCGTGACCCTCGATTGGCGTGAGGCGCGCCGCGCCGCGAAACTGTGCCTGGTCACGCCCCTCGTCACGCCCGAGGCGACCTTCGAGGTGCCGTTCGGCACGGTCACCCGGCCCGCGGACGGCACCGAGCAGCCCGGCCAGAGTTGGGTGAGCGTCACGGGCCGGCGGCCCGGCGCGGCGTGCTTGCAGGGCGTCATGGTCCTGTGCGACGCCAAGTCGAGCGTGAGCGTGCGCGGCTCCACGCTCGAGGTGACGATCGCGCGCAGCCCGGCGTTCGCCCACCACGACCCCTTCGTGCTCGGCACGGTCGCGCCCGAGGACCGGCAGGATCAAGGCGAGCCTCGTTCCCCACGAGGAGGACTGGCGGAGCGCAAATATCCCGCGTCTCGCCGCGTCCACCTTCACCCCGGCGCCCGTGACGCTGGAATCACCCTACGCCGGCCCCCTGCCGCCCCGCGCGTCGCACGGGAGGCTCTCACCGGACGGCGTTCTCCTGGCCGCCAGGAAACGCGCCGAGGCGGGCGATGGCCTACATCAGCCCGGCCCCGCTGAAGTCGAGCGCACTGGGCCAGCGGGTCTTGTGGCAGGCCGTCTCGATCCGCCGCCAGGGCTTCCCCGCGGTCGAGCCAGTCCACCGTGCCACCGTGCCACCGTGCCACCGTGCGCCCGCGTTCCCTGGGAGCGGCGAGTCCCACGGCTCGCCCGGCGGCCTCAACGACAGGCTAGGTCTGGTCGTCACTCGGGTGCCTCCGCCGCAGCTTGACGGCCCTCCCGCACGACCTCGCACGGGGAGTTGCGTTCCCCGTTCGACCGCGAGCTTCCGTTCTCGGGAACCGGCGCGAACCGGCAGCGGCGAGCTGCGGGATGTGGCATTGTGACGGTGTTCCCCCACGCCACAGGAGTCCCCGGGTGCACGACACGACCGCTGCCTTCGTTCAAGTGCTGGGACGCCCCCGAGTCACCCTCGGCGGGGTGGTCCACCCCTTCGTCCCCGACAAGCGCCACCAGCTCCTGGCCTACCTCGCCTGTCAGGGGAGCTGGGTCGAGCGCGAGCGGCTCGCGGGCCTGTTCTGGCCGGACCATTCCCCGGGGTCGGCGCGGGCCAACCTGCGCCAGCTCCTCACGCTCGTGCGCGGGCTGGCCTGGGTCCCCGGCCTGGAGGTGGACGGTCCCCGCCTGCGCTGGGCCTTGGGCACGGACTTGGGCGCTTTCCAGCGCGCCGTGGCCGAGCAGGACTGGGCCGCGGCCCTCGCCTGTTACGGCGGCTCGCTGCTCGACGGGCTGGACGGGGACGGCACGGGCGAGTTTGCGGCCTGGCTGGAACTGACGCGGCGGCGGGTGCACGACGCCTGGCGCGCGGCCCGGCTGAGGCAGGCTGAGGCGCTGTCGCGCCAGGGCGCCCACCTGGAGGCCGCCGAGCTCCTCTCGCCCCTGCTGGAAGGGGACGAACTCGATGAGGAGGCCCTGCACGCCCGGGTGGGGGCGCTGTGGCGGGCCGGGGGACACGGGCAGGCCCGGCAGACCCACGCGGCCTTTGTGACGCGGCTGCGCGAGGAGTTGGGGCTGGGACCCACCGCCGAACTCGACGCGCTGGGCGAGGCGCTGCGGAGCGGACGGGGGCCGGAGGCGACACCACCAGCCCCCGCCCCGGCGCCTGCCGGACCCGTCCTGCCCGCCGCCACGACCTCCTTTGTGGGCCGCGACCTCGAACTCGCCGAGATCACCCGGCGGCTGGCGGACCCCGCCTCCCGCCTGCTCACCCTGGTCGGCCCCGGCGGCGTCGGCAAGACCCGCCTCGCCCTGGAGGCCGCCCGCGGGCTGGCGGGCGGCTTCCCGGGCGGCGTGTTCTTCGTGCCGCTCGAAGCCCTGGGGGAGGGCGCCCTCCTCGCCCAGAGCGTGGCGGCGGCCCTGGGGCTGGCCCTTCAGGGTCACGCCGACCCCCTCGCGCAGGTGGCCCGCTTTATCGGTGACAGGCGGCTGCTCCTCGTCCTCGACAACTTCGAGCACCTGCTGGACGGGGCGCCCCTGGTCCCCGAGCTCCTGCGGCGGTGCCCGGGCCTGCGGCTGCTCGTCACGTCCCGCGAGCGGCTGGGGGTGGAGGGCGAGTGGCTGCTGCCGCTGGAGGGCCTGGACTACCCGCGAGACGGCAAGCCGGGCCCCGTGGAGGGCGCCGCCTTCGACGCCGTGGCGCTCTTCTTGGAGCGGGCCCGGCGGGTGAAACCGGACTTCCACCTCACCGCCGAGAACTTCCCCCACCTCCTGCGAGTGTGCCGCCTGGTGGAGGGCTCGCCGCTGGGCCTGGAACTCGCGGCGGTCTGGGTGCGGCTGCTCCCCATCGCCGAGATCGCCCACGAACTCGGCGAGAACCTCGACTTCCTCTCCGGCGAGCGGAACCGCTCGAAGCGGCATCAGAACCTGCGGGCGGCCTTTGAGCACTCCTGGCGCCTGCTGACCCCGGGAGAGCAGGAGGTGCTGCGCCGGCTCGCGGTGTTCCAGGGTGGCTTCCGGCTAGAGGCGGCCAGGCAGGTGGCGGGGGCCAGCCTCGCGGTCCTCGCGGCCCTGACCGACAAGTCGCTGCTGCGCCGAACGCCGGACGGACGGTACGACCGGCACGCGCTGATCTCGCAGTACACCCGGGAACGTCTCGCCGAGCACCCGGGGGAGGAGGCCGGCGTCCTGGCCCTGCACGGGCGGTACTCCCTCGCCTTCCTCGTCGAGCAGGGCGGGCTGGTCCGGGGGCCGCGGGGGGAAGCCGCCCTGGCCGCCCTGGACGAGGAGCTGGAAAACATCCGCCTCGCCTGGACCTGGGCCGCGGGGGGCGAGGGACTCGCGGAACTGCGGCGGGCGGCGGGACCCATCGCGCTCTATTTCGACAGTCATGAGCGCTACCGGGAGGCCCTCGCGCTCTACGCCCAGGCCGCCGCCGCTTTCGAGGGCCGGCCCGAGGACCAACTCGCCCGGGGAGAGATGCTGGGCCGTCAGGGCTGGTTCGCCATGCGGCTGGGGCGCCATGAGGAGGCGAGGCGACTGGGCGAGCGCGGGCTGGCGCTGATGCCGCCGGGGAGCCGCTCGGCCATGCCCGTCACCCGGACCCTGGGGGCGGTCGCCTTCCTGACCGGGGACTACCCGGAGGCCGCGCGGCGCTACCGGGAGACGCTCGCCCTGGCCGAGCGGCACGGGGACCCCGACATCCGGGCCCGCGTACTGAACAACCTCGCGTCGCTCGAAACCAGCCTGGGCCACCTGAACGAGGCTGAGGAGGCGGTGGGGGCGCTCCTGGCCCTCGGCCAGCCCTATTACACCGTCCTGGGGCTGGGGAGCCGGGGCTACCTCGCCCTCACCGCGGGCCGGCTCGCGGAGGCCAGAGCCGCCCTGGAGCGGAGCCTGACCCTGGCCGGGAAGCACGACTGGCAAGATCACATCCCCGATCTGACCAGGATTTTGGCGACGGTCGCCCACGAGCAGGGCGCCCACGAGGAGGCGCGCGAGCGGGGCGAGGGGCTGCTCGCCCTCACCCGGGCGAACGACGATCCCCTGATGCTCATCTCCGCCCTACACATCGTGGGCCGGGCGAGCGCCGCCCTGGGCGATCACCGGGCGGCTTTCCGTCACCTCGGGGAGGGCCTGCGCGTGGCCCTGTCGGTCGGGGAGACCCCGCAATTGCTGGAGGGCCTGATGTACCTGGCCGAGGCACGCGTGGGGCAGGGCCAGAACCGGGAGGCCGCGCCCCTGCTCCTCCTCGTCCTGTGCCACCCGAGCGCCTACCACCGCCTGAAGGTGCTGGCCGCGCGCCTCCTGGAGACCCTGCGGCCCCAGCTCACGCCCGGGGAACTGGAGCGGGCCGAGACGCAGGGCGACCCCGCCCGGCTCGGCGCACTCGCCTGGGAGGCGCTGGCTGGGCTCGACCTGGCCGGGCACCGGCCCCCCTGACTCCACCCCGAGGGTGCCTGTGGGCCGCGGGCCTCCCCAGTGCACGGTGGGGCGTCCTGCCGGGCGCCGCGGGGAGTTCCCCTCTTTGTCTAGACAGGACGCCGAAAAGTCAAGGTAAGCCGAAGGCGTCTGGACGCGTCTTTTTCACACCGCCGGGGCGACCGTGAAATGACCCCCGGAGAAACGTGAAGTGAGGCCACGTTTTCCCGGGCTTCACATCACGCCCCTTTTTCCACTCTTAAGACCACATTCATCAACTCGGGTGGTGGGCCGGGAGGGGAGCAGAGGGTGATGCGAACAGGACGGGTCTGGAGGGTCCCGGTGCGGGGGGAGGAGCGATGCACGCGCGGGTCGTGACGGTGCAGATTCGCCCCGCCAAGATGCGCGGCGCGGTCCTGATCTACCGGGAGGTGGTGTTGCCCCTGCTGCAAGCCCAGCCGGGGTTGTGCGAGGCGCGGCTGCTGACCGACGAGCACACGGGGCGGGGCCTGCTGGTGACGCTCTGGGCGAACGAGGCGGCGATGCAGGCGGTGGAGGCGCGGGGGGTGTTTCACGAGGAGATCGCGCACTTCCAGCCGGTGCTGGGATCGCCGCCCAGCCGCGAGTGTTACGAGGTCAGCGTGTCGGCGGGAGGGCACGGGGGAGGAAGCCACTGAGCGGAATCACGAGGCAGACCCGGAGGCCCGAGACCATGCGCCGACACTCAAGAGAAGAGGGATGACATGAAAAAGCAAACCCTGCTGTGCACCGGACTCCTCGCCCTGCTGGCCGCCTGTGGGCAACAGACCGCCTCCACGCCCCAGACCGGAAGTACCCCGGCGGCGCAGGCGCCCACGAAGAGCCAGCTCAAAGCCCAGGATTTGACCCTGACGGTGACGAACACCAACGACAACGGCGACGGTTCGCTGCGTCAGGCGATTCTGAACGCCAACACCAACCTCGGCGCCGACACCATTACCTTCAGCCTGACCGGCCCCGGCACGATCAACCTCCTGAGCCCACTGCCGACCGTGGCCGACGCGCTGACGATCAACGGGCCGGGCGCGGCCAAGCTGAGCATCAGCGGGGGTGGCAAGGTGCGCGTGTTGGAGGTGGGCGCGACCACGGTCGCCGTGAGCGGCGTGACGATTACCGGTGGATACGCAAAAAACGAAAATGGCGGCGGCATCAATGTCCTCACCGGCGGGACGCTCACCCTAACCAACAGTGTCCTGAGCACGAACCTGGCCTCAAACGGCGGCGGACTCTACAACGGCGGCACGGCGACGGTGACGGGCAGCACGCTGAGCGGCAACGGCCGCTTCAGCAATGGCGCCAGCTATGGCGAGGGCGGCGGCATCGCCAACGCGGGCACGTTGACGGTCACGAACAGCACCTTGAGCGGCAATCAGGGCTACAACGGCGCCGGCATCGACAATCGGGGCGGCGCGGTGACGGTCACGAACAGCACCCTGAACGGCAACGTGGCCTATAGTGACGGCAGCGCCATCCGCAGCAACAACGGCACGACCACGCTCCAGAACACGATCATCGCCGGCAGCGTTTCGCCGTCGTGTTCGGGATCGTTCAAGGACGGCGGCGGCAACCTCCACTACAACATCAAATACGGCGGCGCCCCCGACCCCAGTTGCCCCGGCGTCCGGGCCGACCCCAAGCTCGGTCCGCTCCAGGACAACGGTGGTGCGACATGGACGCACGCGCTGCTGGCGGGCAGCGCGGCCATCGACGCCATCCCCGCCGCCAGTTGCGCCGTGACCACCGATCAGCGCGGCGTGACCCGTCCGCAGGGCGCGGCGTGTGACATCGGCGCCTTCGAGGTGAACCGCCCGCCGAGCGTCACCGTGGAGCAGGGCAGCACCCAGGCCGACCCGACCAACACCCTACCGCTGGTGTTCACCGCGACCTTCAGCCAGGACGTGAGCGGCTTCGATGCTGGCGACGTGTCCCTGACCGGCACGGCCAACCTCAGCGGCGCGAGGGTCACCGTCAGCGGCGGGCCGCGCGTGTACACGCTCAGCGTGAGCGGGGTGACGGGCAGCGGCACGGTCAGCGCCTCGGTCGCCGCGAACGGGGCGACGGACGCAACGGGCAACCCCAACACCGCCTCGACGAGCACCGACAACACCGTCACCTACGACGGTACCGCCCCCACCATCACCCTGACCTCCCCGACCGAGGGGGCAATCTCTACCCTGGGGCAGACGGTGAACGCTGCCTACACCTGCACCGACGCGGGTTCGGGGCTGGCCTCCTGCGTGGGGACCGTGGCGAACGGCACGCCCATCGACACCGCCTCGGTCGGCTCCAAAACCTTCACCGTGACCGCCACCGACAGGGCCGGAAATACGACGAATCAGACGGCGACGTACAACGTCATCTACCCCTTCCGGGGCTTCCTCCAGCCGGTGGACAACCTGCCGACGGTCAACACGGTCAAGGCAGGAAGCAGCGTGCCGGTGAAGTTCAGCCTGAGTGGCAACCGGGGCCTGAACATCCTGGCGCAGGGCTCGCCCAAGGTCAGTGTCATCCCGTGTGACGGCAGTGCGCCCGCCGACGAGATCGAGCAGACGCTGGCGACGAGTAGCAGCGGTCTGAGCTACGACGCGGGCACGGACACCTACAGCTACACGTGGAAGACGGACAAGAGCTGGGCGGGGACCTGCCGCCAGTTGAACGTCCTGCTCGTGGACGGCACCTCGCACCCCGCCACCTTCAAGTTCCGCTGATGACGGGTTGACCCTGCCGGAGCCCGAACGTGAACGGGCACCCGGGCGCGGCCAAGACAGGACCGCAGCGGGGAGCGAGCGCCAGCACGCCGGACCGGGAACAGGCGGAGGGGCTGTCGCGTCAGGGGGAACGCCCGGGGTGCCGCGCACCTCCAGCCGGGGTCCGGCACCCCACCCGCCCGCGAGGACGGTGACATGAGCGTGACGGCATGAACGCGCGCCAGGCGTGCGCAGACAGAAAGGAACTCCCGACCATGAGCCACAACGCCAGCACCCCGTCCCATTCCCCCGCCCTCCGGGCCGCACTTCCGGTGGCCCTCACGGCAGCGCTCACGGGCCTCGCCCTCCTCAGCCTGGCCGCCTGTGCCCCGAGGGCCATGAGCCCGACGACGCAAACCGCCCCGACCTCCCACCCCACCGCGATCATCGTGGCCTCGACGAACGACCCGCTGCGGGTGCCTGGCAGCGACGGCCTGGAGCACCTGGAATACGACCTGCTCTTCACCAACGTCTTCACCGCGCCGGTCACGCTCACCTCGGTCGAGGTGTTGGATGGGCCGGGGGGCCGCTCGTTGCTGAAGCTCGAAGGTCCGGCTCTGGGTGCCGTCACCCGGCAGGGCACCGGCCTGAGTAACGCCCTTCCCGCCGGGCAGGCCGCCCCGGGGGAGGCGATGAACCCCATCCCCGAGCGGAGTACAGCGAGCGCCATCCTCGGTGTCGTGGTGCCCAGGGGGCAGGTGCCCGCCCGGCTCACGCACCGCATCACCTACAGCTTCCCCCCGGACGCGCGCGGCACCTCGGCCATCGGCAGCCTCACCGTGGACGGCCCCGACCTCACGGTGCAGCGTCGCGCCGCCGTCGTGATCGCCCCGCCACTGCGCGGCCCGGGGTGGTTCAACCTCGTGGGCTGCTGCGCCGCTTCCGCCCTGCACCGCTACCTCCAGCTCGTGGAGGGCGGCCACCGCTACCTCAAGCCCGAGTCCTTCGCCATCGACTGGGTGCTGATGAAGGACGGCGGGCTCTTCAGCGGCGACGGGAGCAAGAACGAGCAGTGGTACGGCTTCGGCGCCGAGGTGGTCGCGGCGGCAGACGGCACGGTCGTGTACACCCGCAACGACATGCCCGAGACCGACATCGGCGACCGCAGCCCGGCCAGCGTCAAGGCGCCGAAGGACTACATCGGCAACAGCGTGGTCGTGCAGATGCGGCAGGGCGTGTGGGCGACCTACGCGCACCTCCAGACCGGCAGCGTAACCGTGAAGGTGGGCGACCGGGTGAGGACCGGGCAGCCGCTCGGGAAACTGGGCAGCAGCGGCAACTCGACCGCCCCGCACCTGCACTTCCAGCTTGGCGACGGGCCCGACAACACGACCGCCAACAGCGTGCCCTTCGTGATCGACCGCTACACCCTGGTGGGCACGGTGGACCCGGCGGCCGTGGCGGCGCAGGAGGGCGGCGACGCCCCGCCGCGCTTCACGGTGATCGGCCCGGCCCGGCCCGGGGACGGCACGCTGCCGCTCTTCTTCACCGTCGCCGACTTCCGGTGATGGCCGGCGTGAGCCCGGTGGGAGGGCGTCCCCCCACGACCGGCCACTGGACAGACCACCCGCAGCCGAGCCCCGGCAGGCTCCAGAAGGAGAAGACGTGAGGAACCTCATTGCCCCCCAGCAGGCGGCAAGGTCGCTGCCAAAGTCCCGGTCGGCGCGCCGGGCGTGGCGCATCCCCGGCGTACTCACGGCGGTCACACTCGCATTGATCGCGCTCTCGCCGGGCACTTCCGCTCGCTCGGAGGTCCCGGGAGTCATCACCGAGTTCGCCCTCTCGTACCCCAACCCTTCCCCGTCCAGCCACGCGCACGGCGGGTCCACCCACGAGATCACCTTCGACCCGCGGGGCGACGGCACGTTCTGGGTGACGGCACCGGAACACGATGCGGTCGTCCACCTGACCCGGGACGGGAAGGCCACCTCCTTCCAGATGCCCCCGGGCAGCGCCCCACACGGCATCGTCTTCGACGCGGCGGGTCAGCTCTGGGTGAGCCTGGAGGACGCCGGGGTGGTCGTGCGCCTCGACCCCAGCGGCAAGATCGTGTCCCGGTACGACGTGCGCCTGGCCTGCGCCTCCTGCCCCGAGAAGATCAACACGCACCCGCACGGGCTGACCGTGGGCGCCGACGGCAAGACGCTCTGGTTCACCGGCAAGGCGACCGGCACGGTGGGCCGGATCACGCCGGACGGCCAGGTGCGGACCTTTCCCCTGGCGACGGTCGGCAGCGTGCCCATCTACATCGAGGCCGGTCCCGACGGCAATATGTGGGTGACGGAACTCGTCGGGAACGCGATTGCGCGCGTGACCCCGCAGGGGGTGGTCACGGAGTTTCCCATCCCCACCCCGAACAGCCGCCCCATCGCGCTCGTGCCGGACCCGGGGGGCCGCGCCCTGTGGTTGACCGAGGAGGCCGGGAACCGGGTGGGCCGGATCGACCTCGGCGGCAAGATCACCGAGTTCGCCGTCCCGAAGACGCAGAACAACGTCATCCTCGCCGGGCTGGCGTTCGACCGCGCGCAGAACCTGTGGGTGCAGCAGTACGTCGATGAGAACAACCCCGACCCCCCCGGACCGGATCACCTCGTCAGGATCGACCGCGCCGTTCTCGCGGCAGGGACGCCCAGCTCTCCGGGAGCCGCCTTCACCTTCTTCGAGGTCCCGACCCGGCAGACGGTCATGCACCGGATCATCCGCGGCCCGCAGGGAGAGCTGTGGTTCACCGAGCTGAAGGCGGACCGGGTGGGTCGGCTGATCCCGCCTCAGACGCGCTGACGACTTTCGGCACCTTGAGGAGCCCTCACGAAGCCGCGTGCCCTGCGAACCCTGGGAGGGAACTGAATGCCCGGAAAGCACACTTCAGCCCCAGCCGTCCCCGCCGCACGCCCCGCACCTCAACGCCCCACCCCGGGAGGGAACCGTATGACCAGATCACGCACGCTGCCCCGCCTCGTCCCCGCCGCCCTGATCCTGTCCGTCGCGCTCATGGCCTGCAACCAGCAGGGCACGACCCCGCCCGCCGAACGCATGAACGCCCTGGTCCTCGGCCCGGTGCAGAGCGCCTACTTCGACGCGTTGAGGCCCAGCCTGAACCTCGTCCAGTACACCGGCAGCCAGAACGTGAAGGACTACGACGTCCTCATCTTCGACGGGGACGCCCAGAGCCCCCAGGCCCTCCAGGCCGACCCGGTGGTGGAACAGGCGGTGCGGGCGGGGAAGTGGGTGCTGGGGATGGACCTGACCGAGGCCCACAAGCAGATGGGCTTCGAGTCCCGGCTGAGCGCCGTCAACGGGGGCACCAGCCCCGGCTGGCTGGTGCGCGCGGGCAGCGACGCGAATGGCCGCCCGGCGGTGTGGATGGTGGACGCGCCCAAGGTGCAGGCGTCCGTCACGCCGCTTCCCCCGCAGATCGAGGGTGACGCCGCGTCCCAGTTGAACGCCAACACGAACGCGTTCGCGAACACGGTGATGGCACGGCTGCGCGCGCCCCTGACCGGGGTGCAAGACACCCCCGTCCCGCCCGACCTCATCACGGCGACCTACTACGTCTCAACCTCGACCAACTACTTCTTCAAGGGGACCTACCAGACGGGGGGCACCCAGACCACCAACGCCCAGTACGACTACATCTTCCACGTTTACCTGGACAACGCCAACAACCCGCAGGGCAACTTCCAGTGGGTGGTGGCGGAAACCGAAGTCGCCGGCAACCCCACGAGCGGGACCGGCAACTTCGGGAACCTGGGCGCCAACGGCACCGAGATGGCGTGGTTCCTGGACAGGCAAACGGTGTCGCTCAAGCCCTCTGCCGCCTTCGACTCGCTGTTCACGTCATTTGGCAGCTCGCCCGCCACGGCCAACGGTGTGTCGACCGTGACCACGGGCACGACCTTCACGGTGGGCTACAACGAAGCGCAGGGCTTCAGCGCCAGCTACACCTACAGCAACTCGCAAACCCGCCCGCTCCAGGACTGGAAGCTCTCCAACGAGAGTTCGGGCAACGCTTTTGCCTGGTACTACCGCTCCAATAACCCGCTGGACGCCGACTCCCCGAGCAATTATCAGTGTCCTAAAGGTAGTGACTGCTCGCCAGCCTGGATTACCGATGGTATCGGCGCAATCCCGAACCGGCCCAACCCGATTGCGATCTCCCAGCTCCAGCTCCATACCCAGGCCGTGTGGAAGACCAATTCCGTGCTGACCGACAAGGTCACTTTCGAGTTAGGGGGCAACCAGGGCACCGTCGATCTCTATGGTGGTCTCTATGGTGGCGGCGGCTCTATTCGGCAAGACATTTCTCTCAACGGCAATACCCTCACCATCAACATGGCGTGCGTCGTGCCGATTCCTCTGACCCTCACCTTTGACCCGCCGTCCGTGACGGCAGGGTTGCCCGTGACCGGCACGATCACCCTCGCCTCGCCCGCCGTCGTGGACACGACCATCCTGCTCCAGTCCAGCGACCCCGTGCACGCGCCGGTGGATTCGAAGGTGGTGATCCCGCGCAATCAGACGAGCGCCAAATTCGTGATCAGGACCGACCCGAGCGGCGCCCCGCGTGGCAGCGTCTTCAAGCCCACGATCCGGGCTTTCTACGGCGGCTTCACTGACGCTCAGCTCACCATCACGTACTGAGTGCCTGGCCGCCCGGCCCCACCCCGCTCCTCCGTGGACAGGAGCGCCCGAGGATTTCGGCCCCTGCCGGACGGGACGCCGAGACACCCGCGGACACGGAGGACCCATCAGCGGCCAGTGGCCCGCGCCGAACACGGTGCTGCCCAACTGGGTCCAGGTCAAGGCTCTCAACCGGAGGCACGACGCAGATGACCCCGAGAACCGGAGAACCCAAGGGGCGCCGGCCCCTCGCCCTGGCCGCCCTGGCGCTGGGCGCCGGAGGCACGACTACGGCCCAGACCACCACACCACCCACCGTCACGGGGGTGCAGCTCTACACCCCCTTCCAGCCGGGCGGCGGCCTCCTGATCGGCGTGGGCGTCACCGGGCAGGTCAGCGGCACCTGCTTCGCCGCCTCCGCCGCCTCGCCCACCCGGCCCGACGCCTACCGCTGCTCGGCGGGCAACCGCATCCTCGACCCCTGCTTCGCGTCCCTGAACGAACGCGACCCCCTCGCCTGCTCCCCTGACCCGTGGGGTGCGAACGCCGTCCTGCTCACCCGGAGCGGCGCCCTGCCCGGCAGAACGCGGGCGAGTGAGCCGAACTACCTGTCGGGCACCCCCTGGGCGCTGGAACTGGCAAACGGGCAGCGGTGCGTGGCGCTGACCGGGGCGACGGCGCCGATTGCCGGGCTGCGGGTGAACTACGGCTGCCCGGACGGCGGGGTGGTCGCCGGGCCCATCGACCGCACGCTGCCGCTGTGGCGGGGGTTCTACGAGACGGCCAACCGCAGCCTCTCGCTCTCGCAGGTGGGCGTGCGGACCGCGTGGTTCTGACCGCCCTCGGGCGCGAGCGCACGTCCCCGAAAGGGGAAGGAGGAACAGATGAAAACGTCTTTGCTGCTGGCCCCCGCCGTGGTGCTCGTCCTCGCGGGACTCGCGGGGTGCGCGCCCGCCGCGACCGGGTCTGTCACCCCCATCACCCCGGTCACGCCCGTTCCGCCCCTGCCCCGGGTCGTCCGGCTGGGGCAGGACGCCAGCGGGCGGGCGATCAACCTCAACGTGGGCGACACGCTGGAGATCACGCTGCCGGGCAACCCCTCCACGGGCTACACCTGGCAGCCGCTGATCGACCCCTGGCCGACGCTGCTGGCCCTGGGTCAGCCGAGCTTCCTGGCGCAGGGCACCGGGCTGGGCGCGGGCGGGCTCGTCACGCTGAGCTATCAGGCCGTCCAGCCGGGCACGGTGGACCTCTCGCTCCTGTATGGGCGCCCCTCCTCGCCGCCCGACCCGAACGCGCAGGAGTTCGACCTGACCGTGAGCGTCCAGTAACGCGCCCCGCCTTGCCCCGGAGGTCCGTCCATGCCCGTCCGCCTGAACTGCGCCGCCCTCTGCCTGCTGGTCACGTCGTCGGGGCTGGCCCTCGCCGGGGGTGGGCCTCCCCCGCCCCGTCTCGCCTTCCTGCCCCTCGACCGGACCTACCTGGGCGCGGGCTTCACGCTGCGCTACCCGGGGGACTACTCCGCGCGGCCCTTCGTGGGGGGCGTGGCTCTGAGACGGCCCGGGCAGGAGGACGCCCTCACCGCCACGGTCCTGCCGCGTCCCGGGGGCGCCCGCCGCCTGACTCCCGAGGCCTACGCGCGGCAGTTCGCGCCGCTGAACATCCAGGGGGCCGGAGCCCCGCTGAGCCTCGCCCGCCTCACGCTCTCCGGGGGAGGGTCCGCCTGGGTCGGCACCTGGCGGGGGTCGAGGGGCACGCTGGGGCCGCTCTACCTCGTGCCGCTGGACTCGGGCACCCAGAACTGGCTCGTGCTGAGCGCCACCACCCCGGCGGATGTGCCCCTCCTCGACGCCGTGGCGCGCGGCGTGCAGGTCAGGCGTTGAAAGGAAGGTGACTGGGATGGTCCTGAACATCGACGGACTGAGACAAAGCCCGCCGCTCCACGTACGGCCAGGAGGTGACCCCTGACCCAGCCCCGCCGCCCCGTTCGCCCGCCCCTCGACCCCTTCAGGAGACGACCATGAACCGACTGCCCCTGGGCGCCCTCGCCGGACTCGCCCTCACCTTCACTGCCTGCGGCCAGGTCGAGACGACCACCAGCTACGGAGCGAACCTCTCCGGCGCCAACCAGCGTCCCGTCGTCACCACCTCCGCGACCGGGCAGACCAACCTGACCCTCAGGGGCCGCACCCTGACCGTCCTGGGCACCTTCGAGGGCCTGAGTTCGGCGGTCACGGTGGCGCACATCCACGGCCCGGCGGACGAGAACACCAACGCCCCGGTGCTGCTGCCGCTGGTGATCGACCAGGTGACGAACGGGTCGCGCAGCGGGCGGATCAGCGGGACCTTCACCCTCACCGATCAGCAGGTGCAGTGGCTGGATGGCCGCCAGCTCTACGTCAACGTGCACTCGCAGACCTACCCGAACGGCGAGATTCGCGGCCAGATCGGCAAGTTCGTGCAGTAAGCCCGGTGGGGGCCGGGAGAGAACGCCCGGCCCCCTCCCAGGAAACGAGGTCTCCATGAATGCCGTCCGGCTTACCGCCCCCCTGACCGTCCTCGCCCTGCTGGGCGCGGGAACCCTCGCCCGCGCGCAGGGCGTGCCCAGCGTGCCCGTGCCCGGCACCGACATCTCGTACCTCTGCAACGGTGGGGTGGCCCTGGATGTCGCGTACCGCAGCCCGTCCGTCGCCCAGCTCAACTTCGGCGGCGTCACCTACACCCTGACCCGGCGCAACCAGGGTCCGGTGCAGTACGGCGGCGTCGTGCGCTACTCCGATCCCGTGACCAGTTGGAACATCGGCGGCGGCGGGGCCTTCCTCAACCAGAACGGCTATACGGTCGCCTCCGGGTGTCAGCCCAACGACGGGGGCGGCTCCTCGACCATCATTCCGGTCGGCCCCGGCGGTGGGGGGTCCACCATCATCCCCGTGCCGCCCCCAGGCTTCGGTCCCACCCCTCCCGTGAACCCTCCCAGCGTCAACACGGTGAACTACACCTGCGACGGCGGGCGGCCCCTCGCGGTGGCCTACCTCGGCCCCGGCGCGGCGCAGCTCTTCTGGCAGGGGGGCACCGACACCCTCTACCAGACCGAATCGGGCTCGGGGGTGCGGTACACGAACGGCTTTTACACCTGGGTCACCCAGGGCAACCAGGGCTTCTTGCAGCAGCGCGGTCTCAACCAGCCCCAGATCGTCGTGGCGAACAACTGCGTCGCCCTCTCCCCGTAGGAGGAGACCCCATGTTCCCTTCCCTGAAGTCGGCCCGCCCGCTCCTGGCCCTTCCCCTGCTCGGCCTCCTCGCCGCCTGCGGGGGGACGACGCCGGGCGACGACCTCTACATCACCGATCCGGTCCTGACCAGCGGGTACAGGGACAACCTGGACCGGCCCCTGATCTGCGACAACCTGCCCACGCCGATGGAGTTCGGCTTCCTGTACGGCGGCGACCTGCAAAGCGTCCAGGTCTCGCTGGTGGGCGTCACCAGCGGGGAGCGCCAGGCCATCAACGTGACGAGCACGAACTTCTCGGGCGGCGTGGGCAAGGTGACGTTCGACCTGCCCGCGGGGACGGCGCCGCTGAGCGTGGGGCCGGGCACGCTGGAGCACCAGAGCATCGTGGTGTCCCCGAACGTGATCGGGTACTCGGAGCTGGAGATGCAGGGGCTCAGCGCCGACGGCGTGACGCGGGTGCTCACCAGCAACGCCGTGCCCGTCGTCAGCAACTGCGGCTGACCCGTTTCGAGGCGGGGCGAGGCGGGAAAGGAGGGCTGGACGCCCGCCGGTCCTCCGCCCACCCCCGCTCAGGAGAGCAGCCATGGAGAACAGATTCCGGGTCGCGGCGTCACCCCGCAGGCCTGCGGCCCCGGGAGGGCGCTGATGGGGTGGCTCTGGGCGCTGCTGTTCGTGCTGGCCTCCGTCCTGGCGTCGCTGGGTGGGATGCTGCTGGTGCGCCGCTCGGTGCGGCTCTCCACGCTGGAGGAGCACCGCGAGGTGGCGGGCTTCGTCTACGCCGTCATCGGGGTGGTCTACGCCGTGCTCCTCGCCTTCGTGGTGATCGTCGCCTGGGAGGAGCAGGGGGAGGCCCGCGCCCGCACCGAGCAGGAGGCCAACGCCCTCGCCGACCTCTACCGCGGCGCCCGCGCCTTTCCCCCCGAGGCCCGCACGGCGCTGCGGGAGGACCTGCGCGGCTACGCCGAGACGGTGGTGGGCCGCGAGTGGCCCGCCCTGAGCCGGGGGGAGGCGAGCCCCGAGACCCAGCGCGCCTACGACCGGCTGTGGGAGGGGTACCTGCGGCTCTCGCCCCGGACCGCCTACGAGAGCGTGTGGTACACCCAGGCGCTCGAGCGGCTGAACGACCTGGGAGACGAGCGGCGGCTGCGGCTGCTGAGCGGGCAGTCGCGGCTTCCCGGGCTGATGTGGGCGGTGCTGTGGGTCGGCGCGCTGGTGACGGTGACCTTCTCGTACTTCTTCGGGGTGCGCAGCGTGTGGTCGCAGGGATTGATCGTGCTGTCGCTGTCGGGGACCATCGCCCTGATCCTCTTTCTGGTGCTGGCGCTCGACCGGCCCTTTTCCGGGGTGATCCGGGTGGGCCCCGAAGCCTTCGAGCAGGTCGTCACCATCTTCGACCGGGTGGCGAGGGCCGAGACCGCGCCCTGACGCCCCCGCCCCCGTCCCTGGAGTCCCCTCTCCCGGAGGTCCGATGAACAAGCGTCTCTCCGTGCTGCTCGCCGCCGTGTCCCTGGGCCTCTCGGGCTGCGTCGTCCTGCTGGACAATCCCGGCGCCTGGGCCTACCGGGTCGCCAACCCCAGATTCACCCCCCTCCCCGGGGCCCGCGCCCTCTACGGGACGAGGAGCGGCTACGGCTACCAGATCGAGATTCCCGCGAACTGGAACGGGGGGCTGGTGATGTACGCCCACGGCTTCGAGGGCTTCGGCCTCCGGCTCGAAGAACTCTTCCCGCCCATCCGCGCCCACCTCCTGAGGCGCGGCTACGCCTGGGCCGCCTCCAGCTACAGCGTCAACGGCTGGGCCGTCCGGCAGGGCGCCGACGACCTGAACGACCTGCGCCAGTTCTTCGCCCGGCAGGTCGGGACCCCCACCCGCACCCTGCTCTATGGCCGCTCGATGGGCGGCAACATCGTCACCGACTCGCTCGAAACCTACCCGAACGTCTATCAGGGGGCGCTGGCGGAATGCGGCGCCCTGGTGGGGCTGGAGCTGTTCGACTACTTCCTGTCCTACCGGCTGGTGGGGGAGTACCTCACCGGGCAGAACTTCGGCCCCATGCTGCTCCCGGTGCTCGACCCGCGCTTCCTGGCGACGACCTACCGCGAGGTCGTGCGGCCCCGCCTGGGCGAGCCGGGGAACTACACCGCCCGGGGTCGGCAGTTCGACTCGGTGCAAAAGCTCCTCACGGGCGGGCCGCGCCCCTTCCGGCAGGAGGGGTTGAAGCTGGTCTTCGAATTGGGGACCAGGTACTACGAGGCGGGCTTCAGCACCCGGTACAGGGGCGTCGCCAACCTCGTCCCCGGGACGCAGGTGACGACCAACGTGGGCACCGTGTACCACATCGACCCGGGGCTGGGGCTGGACGAGGCGACCCTGAACCGGGGCATTCAAAGAATCGCCGCTGCGCCGGGCGTCCGCGACCTGCCGAGGCCGGCGATCTACGGGATTCCGACCGGGAATATCGGAGTGCCGCTGCTGACCCTGCACACGACGGGCGACCCCTTCGTGCCGATCTTCGTGGAGGCGAACTACCGCCGCCGGGTGGAGGCCGCCGGGAAGGGCGACCTGCTGGTGCAGCGCGCGATCCGGCGCCCCGGTCACTGCCAGTTCAGCCCGGCGGAACAGGAGCGGGCGTTCGACGACCTCACCGCCTGGGTGGGAGGAGGACCCAGGCCGGAGGGGGAGGACCTGACGGGCGACCTGGTGGACGTGGGCCGGGCCTTCACCACCCCGCTCCTGCCGGACGACCCGGGGGGGCTGTAGCGCGGTGAAGGGCACATCGTCCACCGCCGGGCTGCACCGAACTCCCCCGCGGCTTCGACCGTGGGTTCTCCCCGGGAGATTTCCTATGAAGAGCCTCGCCGCCTTGCTGACCCTGCTCGGCCTCGCTTCCCCTGCCTCGGCGGGCGGGGGGGGCGGCCCCACCGTGCGCTACATCTGCGCGGGGAACATCCGCATCCAGGCCACCTACACCGGCCCGCACGCCCGGGTGGTGGTCGGCCATCAGGTGCTGAGGCTGACCCAGGCTCTCTCCGGCTCGGGCGCCCGCTACATGGGGGGTGGGTATACCTGGTGGATCAACGGCGGGGTGGCCGAACTCTACCGGGGCGAGACCCTGGGGACGCTGACGTCCCTCCGTCAGTGCCAGGAGGGCTGAGCCGTTGCCGGGGAGCCGGGGCTGCGAAACGTGACCGAAGGCGAGGACCCGGGTCGGGAGGGGACGGCGGCCTGCTCACGGCGGGGGCCGGGTCAATTCCGCGACCGCCAGCGTCAGGGCCGAGTCGGGATCGGCCAGCGCGGCCCCCTCGCCGTCCAGCTCCGCGCGCAGCCGCCGGGCGGGGCCGCGGTCCACCCCCTTGGTCTTGGGGTGCGCCGCGACGAGGGCGAGCAACTCGGCGGCCCGCCCCGGCTGCGCGGCGGCGAGGTGCCACTCCGCCCAGCGGGCCAGCGTGCGCAGAACCTGCGGAAGTTCGCCCAGGCTCCAAAGGAGGTGGAGGCCCTCCCGGAGGTGCCGCTCTCCCCGCTCCAGCTCCCCCGCGGCGGTGGCCGTGCGGCCCAGGTCCATCAGCAAGATGCCCTCCAGCCGACGGTCCCCGCTCTGCCGCGCCAGGTCCAGCGCCTCGCGGGCGGTGGCGGCGGCGCAGGCGAAGTCCCCCTGCTCGTGCTCCGTCTCGGCCAGGCTCGACAGGAGCTGGGCCGTCAGGCGCGGCAGGCCCACGTCGCGCGCCAGCCGCAGGCCCTCCTGTAGCCGGTCCACCGACTCCCCCAGGTGCCCCTGGTAGGCGGCCAGGCATCCCAGGTTGTTGTGCAGCCGCACGACCTCGGCCTGGTGCCCCAGCGTGCGGTGCAGGGCGAGGGCCGCCGCGTAGTGCCGCTCGGCCCCGGGAAGGTCCCCGCCGTCCAGCGTGACGTTTCCCAGCAGGTTGAGGCTGTCGGCCAGGTGGAACGCGTCCCCCCGCGCCCGGGCCAGGGCGACGGCCTCCTCCAGGAGGATTCGGGCCTGGCGGTAGTCGCCCCGCCGCCAGGTCAGGGTGCCCAACAGGGTCAGGGCGGGCAGCGCGGCCTCGTCCTGCCCCAGTTCCCGGGCCGCGCCGAGGCCACGCTCGGCCCACCGCTCGGCCTCGGCGTGGCGCCCCAGGCGGTGGAGCAACGGCGCGCCCGCGACCCAGAGCTGGCACAGGGCCGCGCGGTGGGCGGGTTCGCCGTCCCCCAGGGCGGCCTCGGCTCCCGCCAGCCACTCCACCCCCTCCCGGTAGCGGGCGCGCGCGGTGCAGTAGTCGGCCAGGGGAGCGGCGCTTCTCCCCAGGTCCCCCGCCCGACGTTCCTCCACCGCCCAGCCCCAGGCGAGCCGGACGTTTTCCAGGTCGGCGTCCACCGCCGCGAGGGCGGCCTTCTGGTCGGGGCCCCGCAGCGCACCCCCCAGGTCCTGGAGGAAGCGCAGGAAGTACGCCCCGTGCCGGGCCCGCAACTCGGCCTCGCGCACGGGGTCCCCGGCCAGCTTCTCGCGGGCGTACTGGACGAGCAGCGCGTGGCGGCCATACCGCCCGGTGGGGTGGGTCCGCAGCAGGGACTGGTCCACCAGCGAGGCCAGGACGGGCAGCGGCGCCCCCACCACCCCCCGGGCCGCCTCCAGCCGGAAGCCGCCCCGGAAGACGGCGAGCCCCGCCAGCACCTCCTGCTCGGCGGGGCTCAGCCGCCGCCAGGAGTGCTCGAACACCGCCCGCAGGCTGCGGTGCCGCTCGGGCCGACCCCGCTCCCCCGGACCCAGGAAGTCCAGGTTCTCCCCGAGTTCCCGGGCGATCTCCTCCAGGGACAGCGCGCGCACCCAGACCGCGGCGAGTTCCAGCGCCAGCGGCGCCCCCTCGACGAGGAGGCACAGGCGGAGCAGGTGGGGCAGGCTCTCCCCCGTGGGCGTGAAGTCCGGGTGCACCCGGCGGGCCCGCTCGACGAAAAGCTCCACCGCGTCGAACTGCCCCGCTCGGACCGGACCGCAGCTCCCCCCCTCGGGATACGCCAGCCCCTGCACGGGCAGCAGCCACTCGGCCTCCACGCCCAGCCGCTCGCGCGAGGTCACGATCAGGCGCAACCCCGGGCAGCGCCCCAGCAGGTCCTGCACCCCGGGCGCGCCCTCCAGCAGATGCTCGAAATTGTCGAGCACCACCAGCATCCGGCCTTCCCCTATGGCCCCCACCACCCCTTCCAGAGGGTCGCCCTGACCCGGAAGCTGGACGCCCAGGACCCGGGCGATCTGGGTGGGAATCAGGGCCGCCGAGGTCAGGGCGTCGAGGGAGACGAAGAAGACGCCCGCCGGGAAGGTGGGGGAGAGGGCCCGGGCCGCCTCCAGGGCGAGGCGGGTCTTGCCGATGCCGCCGGGGCCGGTCAGGGTCAGCAGGCGGCAGTCCGGCCCGCTCAGGAGCCGCCCCACCTCGGCGAGTTCGAGGTCGCGCCCCACGAAGGAGGTCGTCGGGGTGGGCAGGGACGGGCGCGGCGTGGGGGCCGGCTCGCCCCTGGGCCGGCCCGGCGGGGGCGACCCGGTGGGCGGCTCCCCCGCGGGCGCCCTCAGGGTGCGGCCAAGCCCCTCAAGGGAGGCGGTCGGCTCCAACCCGTACTCACCGCGCAGCCGCGCCACGAACGTCTCGTAGGCCCGCCGCGCCCGCCCGCGTCCTCCGGCCCGCAGCAGGGCGCCGACGTGCGCGTGCAAGACCTCCTCGTCGAGGTCTCCCTCCAGCAGAGGCCCCAGCAGCTCGGCGGCCTGGAGGTGGGCCCCCGCCGTCCCCAGTTCCGCCGCACGGCACAGCAGCGCCGTTCGCCACAGCCCGCGCAGCCGTTCGCGCTCGCGTTCCAGCCAGGCCGCGAACTCCCCGGTTCCCGCCGTGTCCAGTCCCTCAAGCAGCGGCTCGCGGGAGCGCCCCAGCGCCTCCTCCCACCGCTCCTCCTCCACGGCGCGGGTGAAGTCGGCGAGGTCGGTCGGCACCGCCCAGCGCAGCCGTCCCCGCTCCACCTCCAGCCCGGGGGCGAGGCCCAGCGCCCTCGTGCGGCCCAGCAGGTGCCGGAGGTTGCCCCGCGCCGTGTCCGGGGCGCTCTCCGGCCAGAACAGGTGCGACAGGAAGTCGCGCTCCACCCACTCCCCCCGCCAGGCGAGGTAGGCCAGAAGCTGATACCGCTGGTCCACCCCGAAGGGCTGAAGGTCCGCGCCCAGGACGACGCGGGCCTGGCCCAGCAGGTGAACGAAGGAAGTCGTCGCATCAGGCATGGGTGGGCTCCTCCGGTGGTGGGTGAAGGCCCCCCCCGTGTTACGCCCCATCCCACCCCGTCCAATGTGTCCCAAACAAGCAACTCGGACGATTGCCCTCCCGGCAAACCGCTCAAGTCTAGACAACGAGTGAGATTGGTCGCGGCATGAGTTGACGTCCAGCACGCTATTTCCCCCTGAATCTAAAAAAAGCGTGATGTGGGAACTCATTTTGAGGGCCACCGGTACACGGGCGTTACACGGTCCTTTTCGCACCCTCTCATCCAAGGCGAGACGTTCGCCGGGGGAGGGAGCAACACATGTACACGGCAGCAAGTGACCCGGTTGGGCCAGGAGGCTGGGGGTGGAGATGCACGCGCGGGTCGTGACGGTGCAGATTCGCCCCGCCAAGATGCGCGGCGCGGTTTTGATTTCCCGTGCACTGGTCCTGCCGCTGCTGTGAGGGCAGCCGGGGTCGTGCGGGGCACGCCTGCTCACCGACGAGGGCACGGGGCGAGGCCTGCTGACGCTCTGGGCGAGCGAGGCGGCGATGCACGCGGTGGAGGCGCGGGGGGTGTTTCACGAGGAGATCGCGCGCTTCCAGCCGGTGCTGGGATCGCCGCCCAGCCGCGAGTGCTTCGAGGTCAGCGTGTCGGGCAAGGGGGGCCGGGCGTCCCCGACCGGGCGAGGAAAAGAAGCCCGGAACAGAAGGGAGAGTCCGCCGATGGAACCACCCCCTACCCCCTGACGGACCAAAGCGACCAGCCCACGTTCACCCACCGACTTTCCACGAGAAAGAGGGACGCCATGAAGAAGCAACAAACCCTGCTGTTTACCGGACTCCTTGCCCTGCTCGCTGCCTGCGGTCAACAGACTGCCTCCACGCCCCAGGGCAGTACCCCCGCCCAGGGGCCGTCGAAGGCCCAGGCGGTGAGCAACAGCAACTGCACCGCAAGCGTCAGCACCGTGACCTGCACCTACACCTACACGGGTGCGGCCCAAACCTGGACGGTGCCGGATGGCGTGATGGCAGCCACCTTCGATGTGTCTGGTGCTCAGGGCGGTGGGCGCGAGGGTGGCATTGGCGGTGGCACCGGCGGTCAGGGGATGGCTACGCTCGCTGTGACCAAAGGCACTACCTATCAGGTCAACGTCGGCGGGAGCGGTGGTGTAGGTGGCAGCGGTGGTACCGGCGGCTTTAACGGGGGCGGTACCGGCGCTGGTTCTGGCGGTGGCGGCGGGGGAGCGTCCGACATTCGTACTGGCAGCTTTGCCCTCGAATCACGACTGATTGTTGCTGGCGGCGGCGGCGGTGCTGGCGGTAACAACATTAGAGGCGGCGGCGGCGATGGCGGCACTGGCGGTGGCACGAGTGGGAGCAATGGCGGTAACGGTGCCAGTTCGGGGACAGGCGGCGGTGGCGGGAGCCAAGATGGAGGAGGTTCGGCCGGTCGGGGGTATCGGAGTGGCGAGCCTGGTAGCTTTGGTAGTGGTGGCACTGGCGGCGGCAATGTCGGCGGTCCCGGCGGCACTGGTGCTGGGGGTGGTGGCGGCTGGTACGGCGGCGGCGGTGGTTCTGACGGCGGACGGGACGAGGAGTTCAGCGGGCCTCTGAGTAACGGGGGTGGTGGAGGCGGCGGTGGCAGTGGCTACATCACACCGACGGCCACGAATGCCACGCTTACGTCCGGCGTGCGGAGCGGCGACGGGCTGATCACGATCAGCTACGCAGCAGACACCACCGCGCCCGTCATCACGCCCACGGTGGGCGGCACCCTGGGCCAGAACGGCTGGTACACCAGCGATGTGACGGTGACGTGGGGCGTGAGCGATCCCGAATCGACCGTCACGATGACGAGCTGGGGCTGCTACGATCAAAGCGTGACCAGCGACACGGCGGGCGTGACGTTCACCTGCGAGGCGACCAGCGCGGGCGGCACGGGCACCCAGAGCGTGACGGTCAAGCGTGACGCCACCGCGCCGACACTCAAGCCGAGTGTCAGCCCTAATCCGGTGCTGTTGAACGGCACGGCGACCGCGGCCCCCAACGCTTCGGATGCGCTCTCCGGCCTCGCCTCCTCGTCCTGCGCCCCAGTGACGACCAGCACCGTGGGCCCCCAGAGCGTGAGTTGCACGGCGACGGACAACGCGGGCAACACGGCAAGTCAGGCGGCGAGCTACACCGTGGCCTACCCCTTCTCGGGCTTCTTGCAGCCGGTAGACAACCTACCCACCCTCAATACGGTGAAGGCGGGAAGCAGTATCCCGATCAAGTTCAGCCTGCGCGGCAACCGTGGCCTGAACATCCTCGCGGCGGGCTCCCCGGGTGTGAAGGTCGTGCCCTGTGACGGCAGTGCGCCGGCGGATGAGATCGAGCAGACGCTGACGACGAGCAACAGCACCCTGAGCTATGACGCGGCCTCGGACACCTACAGCTACACGTGGAAGACGGACAAGAGCTGGGCGGGGACGTGCCGGCAACTGAATGTCCTGCTCTCGGACGGCACCTCGCACCTCGCCAGCTTCAAGTTCCGCTGAGCCCCTGGCCGGTCCGGGAGATCACCCCCGGACAGCCGCTGGCGGGTCCAGGTGCCTCGGTCGTCCACATCCGCCCCTTCCTGCTCAGCACCGGCATCACGCTGGACGAGCAGTTGGCCCTGGACCTCTCGGAGGAGGCGGGACGCAGCTATGAGGACGACGCGGCGCGCCGCAAGACGAGTGGCGGCGGGTGGCCCCGGCGGCTCGCGGCCTTCGTCGTGGGCGCCCATGCCCACCTGACCTGTGCCCAGCTTGCCACGCTCGACCCTCAGCACTCTCGGCAGGCCTGTCCTGCACCGAGTGTGCTTGTTCCCCGAGGCGGGGTGGGCGCGGTCGAGGGATTGCGTTCGAGCCGCCCCCCGTCCTTCGCCAAGGCCGACCTGCTGGCGCGTGAGCGCCGACCTGCGGCGAGGTGGAGGGGGCCAGCGGGTCGAGGCCCGGGGCTGCTCAGCGCCAATTCATGGTGCCGGTGAGGTAGACGGCCTTGCCGTCCGCGTCGCCCAGGGGGACGAAGCCTTCGTCCGTGCCGAAGGTCTTGACCTGGATGTACCCGCCGAGCGAGGACTCCCGCACCACGAGGGCGAGGAGGCGCCCGTCGGGCGACCACGCGGGGTTGTCCTCGCGGCCCCCCGACACCGAGGCCTGCGTCAGGGCGCCGCCGTCGATGTTCATGGTCCAGACGTGCGAGTTCAGCGCGAAGGCGACCCGGCTTCCGTCCGGGCTGACCGCGAGGTCGCTGGGGTTCACCACGCCGCCCCGGTCGATCTTGCTCAGGGTCTTCAGCGCCCCGTCACTCACGAAGACGCCGTTGCCGCTCAGCAATCCCAGACGACCGTCGGGCAGCCAGCTCGGCGAGAACGTGTTTGGGAAGCTGGCGAGTTCGCGGCCCGCGCGGTCGATCACCTTGACCGGATACCCGGGGGACTCGCCCGACTCGTAGGCGATCCGCTCGGCGCCGGGCGAAAAGGCCAGATGGCCGCGGATGCCGCCCGGCGGGCGCAGGGTGAGGCCGGTGGTGCCGTCCGGGTTGTACACCACGATGTCCGAGGCCCCGAAGCCGCACCGCACGCCGATCTCGCCGGTGGAGGCGAGGTCCGGGTAGGAATCCACGGTGGCGGGACACGTGCCCGCGACGCTGACCCGGCGCCCGTCGGCGGGGTCGATCCGGTAGATCTTGTTGCCCGAGTCGTAGACGATGGTGCCCAGCGAGCCGGGCTGGCCCGTGGTCACGACCGTCAAGGCGATGTTCACGTCCTGCGCGGGCGGCACGACGGGGCCGGCGAATTCCCCGGACAGGTCGCCGTAGCCGGTCTTGCCGTCGCCGTTCTGGTCCTTGAAGGCGACTACCCGGTAGCGCACCTTTTGCAGCCCGCCGATCGTGTAGTTGCCCGCACCGTCGGCGCTCACCTGCCGGCTGCGCGAGTCCGAGCAGTCCTGCGCGTAGCAGGCCTTGACCTGCACGCCTCCCGCGCTCTGGCCCGCCGACACGGTGACCCGTCCGCTGATCGCGGTGGGCGTCTCCCCGCCACCGCCGCCCCCTCCACCGCCCGGGTCCCCGCCCTCCACCGGGCCGGGCGAACCGCCGCAGGCCGCGAGCGCGAGGGCCAGCCCGAGCGCGGCACCAACCATCCTGGTCTGCATGTTCATCTCCTGACTGGCCTCCCGCTCATGTGGAGGGGCCGAAGCAGTTCAGATTCGCGCCGTTCGGGTTGCCGTCCGCGCCCAGCTCGCTCAGCAGCAGTTGGTTCGGGCGCTCCTCGCCGAGCAGGTCCTTGAGGGGCCCCGGCTCGAAGCCGCCCAGCACGCGGCCCCGGAGCGGTCCGCCCGTGAACGTCAGGGCCAGGGTGAAGTTGCCGCTCGCCGCCGTCGCCGTGTAGGTGCCGTCCCCCTCGCCGTAGAACTCGCTGCTCTTCCAGCGGTAGGTTCCGTCGCCCAGGGTCAGGGTGCCCACGTTCAACCAGTACGGGAGGTTGACCCACTACCCGAAAAAATAGTCGTAATAGCTGTAGTACGACAGGAGCTGGCAGGCATACGCGCCGCCCGGCGGGCGCGGGCCCCCCGTCGCGGGTGGGGTGGGTCCGGCGGCGGGCGGGGTGGACGCTCCCGGGGCCGGCCCCCCTCCGCAGCCGACCAGGGCGAGGGTGCCCAGGCAGGCCCCCAGCACGCCCGCGCGGCCCACCCTCCAGACGCTGACCTTGTGGTTCATTCGCCGCTCCTTTCCGCCTTGTTGTGGGCTACGGGCAGCATCACAAAGCCGTCTGCGCCCGGTGTCTCCCGGGATTGAGCCCATGCGCCCGACCGGGAACCCGAAGTGGCGCCCGCCTCCCGGGCTTAAGCTGGTGAGGTCGCGGGCGGCGGTGCCGGCGGCGCGAGAGGACCGGTCCCGTGACGAGTCGCCCCCCTGGCCCCCACCCCACCACGCTTCCCGCGCTGCGCGTCGAGCTGCTCGGCGGGCTGCGGGTGACGGTGGGCGGGCGACCGTCGGCGCCTCCCGCCTCGCCGGGGGCGCGGCTCCTGCTCGCCCATCTGACGATGCACCCGGAGCAGACCCACGCCCGCGAGGTCCTGGGTGCGAAGACGAGGGGGCGCGGGCCTGCCTGAGGGGTGCGTCCTTCCGGGTCCGCCGTCTGGCGCTTCCTCAGCGGCGCGGTCCCGCCGACCGGGGGCCGGGAGCACGCCCGGCGATGGGTGGGGTCGTGCTCGCCCTGCGCCCGCGTGCCCTGCACCGTTGCCCTGATACCCCGGGTGGGTTGGTTTCGCCCAGGGCGCCGGAATGGCGAACCGCTGGAGCTGCAATGCGTGGATGAATTCAGGAACTTCCTCTGGCGGATGACCTGCACGGTGACGCCCACATCGAGGTCGGCCCACTGCCTCCAGGAGAGGACTGCCTCGGCGTCGCCGTCTTGCGTCTGACGACCCGACCTGGGTCACCGCGCGCCGGGGCGGGTCTACCGCGACGTGATCGCGGAGGTGAGCGCAGGGCTGAACCTGGGGCGAGCAGAGATGTTCGGGGCGTGCTCTGCCCGTGTCTTCCCGACCCCCTCCCTCCCACCTCCGCAAGCGCTTTCACATACACTGGCGCCATGTCCCGAGACGTCATGCCGCGCCACGCCGTCACCCTGGAGGAGGTCGCGCAGGAGGCGGGGGTCTCTCCCAGCACCGTCTCCCGCATCCTCAACGGCACGGCCAGGGTGAAGGCGGAGAAGGTCGCCCAGGTGAGGTCGGCGATCACCCGGCTGGGCTACAAGCCGAATGTCTTCGCCCGCAGCCTGGCGACCGGGGCCTCGGCGAGCGTCGGGGTGCTGACCCAGGACATCGCCAGCCCGTTTTACGGGGACGCCCTCGGCGGCATCGAGAAGGGCCTGATGGGCAGCGGGTACTCGCCCCTGATCATCAGCGGCCACTGGCGCACGAGCGACGAGGAGCACGCCCTGGAACTCTTCCTGAGCCGCCGGGTCGAGGCCCTGATCGTGCTGGGCGGGCGCCTCCCGGAAGAAGAGCTCCGTCACCTCGCCCGGCGTCTCCCCGTGGCCGTGCTGGGCCGCCAGCTCGACCTCGCGGCCCCGGACAGCGTCAGCCTCGCGCTGGACAACCGGCGGGCGGCCTACGACGTGGTGAATTACCTGCTCGACCGGGGCCACCGCCGCATCGGGCACCTCTCGGGACCGCAAGACCACGTGGACGCCCGGGACCGTCTGGCGGGCTACCGTCAGGCGCTGGAGGAACGGGGCCTGCACTTCGAGGCCGGCCTGGTGGCGCAGGGTGATTTCCACGAGCCCTCGGGCCTGATCGGCACCCAGCTCCTCGTCGCGCGGCATCCCGACATGACGGCCATCTTCAGCGCGAACGACCAGATGGCCTACGGCGCGCGGCTGGCGCTCTACCGCATGGGATTGCGCGTGCCCGAGGACATGTCGCTGGTGGGCTTCGACGACCTGCCCGGCTCGGCGTACACCACCCCGCCCCTCACCTCGGTCCGGCAGCCGATGGCCGAGATGGGCGAGTGGCTGGCCCGCTTCGTGGTCGCCCGCCTGACCGGCCAGAAGATCGAGCCTTTCCAGCCCCGGCTGGAATTGCGCCTGCGCGAATCCGTCGCCCCCCGCCGCGCGCCCTGAGGTGACGGGAAATCCTGGAGCGGTCGAGTCCGTGAAAGCGAATGCCCGGGCCGCCCCCTCTGCGAGCGGCTCTACGAGTCAACCGGCCCCGCCGACGGCTCCGCTGAGCAGGGAGCCGAACAGCTCGCGCCCCACGCTGGACAGGAGGAGTCCTTCCTGAAGCTGCGCATCGACGGAATTGAGCGAGGTTGGCTAACCTTTGCGCCTTTGTGGTCGCCCTGAGCGGAGCCCGTTTTCCCTGGCGAGGGGCCTCCAATTCCCGGCGTATTCCGGCGCGGCGGGGCGCCTCCCGCCAAGACTTCTTGACAAGCGCTTTCAAAGCCGCCTACAGTACCGTCAAGCGGAATCAAGTCAGCCCGAAGTGCCCTCCAGTGGGGAGGTCACCTTGCCCCTCCCGTGGACGCGGGAGAGCGATCTCGCCGTTTCTCGATGCTGTCCGCTTTCAGGAGGACCTGCCATGCGTTCCCTACTCACCCTGACCCTCGCCCTGACCGCCGGCACCCTGGGGATGGCCGCCGCCCAGACGAAGACCATCACGGTCGCGGCGTTTCCCGACCTCGACAGCGTGATCAAGGCGGCGCTGCCGGGCTTCAAGAAGCTCTACCCGAACATCGAGGTGAAGATCAACTCGCTCGCTTACGCGGACCACCACACGGCGCTGACGACCGCCCTCTCGACGGGCAAGGGGGCCGCCGACGTGGTGGCGGTGGACTTCGGGTACATCGGCAGGTTCGCGGAGGGCAACGGGCTGGTCGACCTCAGCAAAGCGCCCTACAACGCCGGTCAATTCCGCTCGCAGTTCGTGGCCTACACCTACCCGCAGGCGACGGCCCCCGACGGACGCATGGTCGCCATGCCGACCGACATCGGCCCGGGGTCGATGTTCTACCGCAGCGACCTGCTGAAGAAAGCGGGCGTGCAGCCCAGCGAGCTGAACCGGAGCTGGGAGAGCTACATCGCGGCGGGCAAGCGGGTGGTCGCCGCCAACCCCGGCAGCTTCCTGATCCCCGACGCGGGCGAGGCCGCCCAGATCATCCTGCGCACCGGGCTCAAGTCGGGCGAGGGGCTGTACTTCGACAAGTCGGGCAAGGTGCTCGTCGGCCCGGACAACCCCCGCTTCGTCCGCGCCTTCACGGTCGCCAAGCAGATTCGGGACGCCAAGCTGGATGCCCGCGCGGGTGGGGCCTTCTCGCCCGACTGGACGACCGCCTTCCAGAAGGGCAACCTCGCGACCGAGTTCAGCGGCGCGTGGCTCGTCGGGCACATGCAGAACTGGCTGGCGAAGGACTACAGCGGCAAGTGGGCGGCGCAAAACCTTCCCGGGGGCACCTTTGCCAGTTGGGGCGGGTCCTTCTACGCGATCCCGCAGCAGAGTCAGAACAAGACCGAAGCCTGGGCCCTGATCAAGTACCTCACGACCGACCGGGCGCAGCAGGTCCTGGCGTTCAAGACGACCGGCGCCTTCCCGGCCCTGCGCGCCGCCGCGAACGACCCCATCTTCAACGAGGGCGTGCCGTACCTCGGCGGCCAGAAGGCCCGCATCCAGTGGCGCCAGGCCGCGCTCAAGATCCAGCCGCTCGACGTGAACCGCCTCGACCCCATCGCCGAGCAGATCGTCAACGACGCGCTGAACACGGTGCTGGACGGCTCCAGGGACATTCCCACGGCCCTGCGTGAGGCGCAGACGCTGATCACCCGCCGCGCCCGGTAAATCCCGCCAGGCGGCTGGGGACGGAGAAGGTGCCGTGACGCCCCTCCCGTGCCCAGCCTCTCCCTTGAGAGCGTGTTTCAGAAGTCGGATGGGGCTTGTCACTGATCCGATCAAAATGAGCTTTTGCTCCTCCCCCCTTGCGGGGGAGGCTGGGAGGGGGGAACGCAAGCGCCATTCCAACGCGCTCCACTCCCCATGAGGGAGTCTTTGAGACACGCTCTTAGAGAACACAGCCCCGAGGTCAGGATGCTGGCAAGCAAACCCACTCCCGCTGCGCGGCGCGGAGGCTGGACCGACTTCCAGCGCCGGTACGCGCCGTACATCTTCATCAGCCCGTTTTTCATCCTGTTCTTCGTCTTCGGCCTCTTTCCGATCCTCTTCAACGCCTACCTGTCGTTCCAGCAGTGGCAGCCGGGCTCGGGCCTGGGGGAGATGAAGTTCGTCGGCTTGCGCAACTACACCGACAACCTGACCGACCCGACCTTCTGGCAGTCGCTGAGGAACACGGCGGTCCTGGCCGTGCTGTCGGGCCTGCCGCAGCACCTGATCGCCATTCCGCTCGCCTTCGCGGTGGCGGGCGTGTTGCGGCGGATGCAGCACCTCGTCACCGCCGTGTACTTCCTGCCGTACATCACGTCCATCGTGGCGATCTCGGTCATCTTCTTCACGCTGTTCAGTTGGCAGTACGGGGTAATCAACGCGGCCCTGAACGCGCTGCACGGCCTGCCCCTGATCGGCGGCCTCTTCCCGGCGGACAGGATCAACTGGCTGGGTCAGAAGGAGTACGTGCAGCCCGCCGTCGCGCTCGTGGTGATCTGGCGGTACACGGGCTGGAACATGCTGCTGTACCTCTCCGGCCTCCAGGCCATCCCCAGGGAGCTGTACGAGGCGGCGGCGGTGGACGGCGCGACCGGGGGGCAGCAGTTCCGGTACATCACCCTGCCCCTGCTGCGCCCGATCATGTTCGTGGCGGTGACGCTGAGCCTGATCGGCGGCCTGCAACTGTTCGAGGAGCCGTTCATCCTCACCAACGGCACGGGCGGCGCGGGGCAGGCGGGCCTCACGACGATCATGTACATGTACCGCACCTACGCGAGCTATTCGGACGCCGGGGTCGCGGCGGCGATGTCGTGGCTGCTCTTCCTGGTCATCGGGGCGCTGACCCTGGTGAACAACCGCCTTTTCGGGCGCAGCGGCCTGGCGGGGAGGGACGAGAGATGACCAGCGTCAAGGCGACCGAGCTTTCCGGCGCGAGGCCGTCCACCCGGCCCGGAGGCCACCTGCCGCCCCTCTCCCGCCTCGGCGCGTACCTGCTGATTCTGGTCGGGGCGGTGCTGACGGTCGCGCCCTTCTACTTCATGTTCGTGTTCGCCACGCACACGCGCACCGAGATTTTCCAGCTCCCGCCCCCCACCTGGTTCGGGAACAACCTGGACGAGAACTACCGCAGCCTGATGGAGCGGATGCCCTTCTGGCGCAACTTGTGGAACAGCCTGTACCTGGCGGTGCTGACGACCGTGACCACGCTGTTTTTCTGCACGCTGGCCGGATACGCCTTCGCCATGTACTCCTTCAAGGGGCGGGAGACGCTGTTCGGGCTGCTGCTGGCGACCCTGCTGATCCCCTCCACGCTGAACATCGTGCCCTTCGCGCTGATCATGCAGGCGCTGGGGTGGATCGACCAGCCGCGCGCGCTGTGGGTGCCGGGCATGGCGAGTGCCTTCGGCATCTTCCTGATGCGGCAGTACATAGGATCGAGCATTCCGCGTGAACTCGTGGAGGCCGCGCGGATCGACGGGGCGACCGAGTTCGGCATCTTCCGCCGCGTCATCGTGCCGCTCACCGGCCCGGCGATGGCGACCCTGGGGCTGGTGACGTTCGTGCAGTCGTGGAACGGCTTTCTGGGGCCGCTGATCATCTTCCGGTCAAGTGAGACGTACACCGCGCCGCTCGCCCTGCGGACCCTGCAAGGCATCGCCAACACCGACTGGGGGGCCCTGATGTGCGGGGTGGTCCTGACGGTCGTGCCGCTGCTGGTCCTCTTCGCCCTCGCCTCGCGCCAGCTTATCGAGGGGCTGACGGCGGGCTCGACGAAGGGGTGAATTCGTTAGCTGGTGGGTGAACGCAGGAGTCGAGCGTCCGTTTTTCTGGGATGCCATGCCCGTTCACCCCCTCCCAACCTCCCCCCTCAAGGGGGAGGAGTAAAGAGATTCAACGTACCCGCGTCGTTATTTGTTGGACGGGCATGGAAGGGGACGGCTTAACTGCTCGCTCTGCCTGCCTCGGAAAGACACACCCCTTTTGCCCCATTCTCCAGAGGTTTCCATGACCCAGACCGCCCAGCCCGCCCCCACCACCCTTCGCCGCACCGACTTCCCCGCAGGTTTCACTTTCGGCGTCGCCACGTCCTCCTACCAGATCGAGGGGGCCGTGGACGAGGACGGGCGCGGGCCCTCGATCTGGGACACCTTCTGTGCCCAGCCGGGGCGGATCGCCGACGGCAGCGACGGCTCGGTCGCCTGCGACCACTACCACCGCTGGGAGGCCGACCTCGACCTGATCGCCTCGCTGGGGGTGGACGCCTACCGCTTCAGCGTCGCGTGGCCGAGGGTGCAGCCCACCGGCGGCGGGCCGGTGAACGCCGCCGGGCTCGACTTCTACGAGCGCCTGACCGACGGGCTGCTCGCCCGGGGCATCGAGCCGCACGTCACGCTCTACCACTGGGACCTGCCCCAGCCGCTTCAGGACGCGGGCGGGTGGGCGAACCGCGACACGGCCCAGCTCTTCGCCGAGTACGGCGCCGCCGTCGCCGCGCGACTGGGGGGCCGGGTACGCAGCTACGCCACCCTGAACGAACCGTGGTGCTCTTCCGTCCTCAGCTACGAGATCGGGCACCACGCGCCCGGACTGAAAGACCGCGGACTCGCCCTCGCCGCCGCCCACGGGCTGCTGCTGGGCCACGCGCTCGCGCTGCCGGAGGTGCGGCGCCACGCTCCCGGCGCGGGGGCGGGGATCGTGCTGAACCTCGGGCCGCAGATGAGCGCGAGTGACCGCCCGGGGGACGTGGCCGCCGCGCGGCTGGCGGACGGGCGGCTCAACCGCTGGTTCCTCGACCCCCTGCTGTGCGGCGAGTACCCGCGGGACGTGTGGGAGGCGTGCGGTCAGGACGTGCCCGAGGTTCAGGAGGGAGACCTGCCCCTCATCGCGGCGCCACTCGACTTCCTGGGCGTCAACTACTACTCGCGCGGCGTGGTGGGCGCCTCGGGCGGCGGGGTGCCGGACGGGGCCCCGGTCACCGACATGGGCTGGGAGATCTACCCCCAGGGACTCACCGAGCTGCTGACCCGCCTGAAGGCGGACTACCCGAGCCTCCCGCCCGTCGTCATCACGGAGAACGGCGCGGCCTTCGCGGACGAGCGGACGGGCGGGCAGGTCCACGATCCCGGGCGCGTGGCGTACCTTCAGACCCACCTCAGGGCCGTGCTGGACGCGGTGAACGCGGGCGTGGACGTGCGCGGCTACTTCGCGTGGTCCCTGATGGACAACTTCGAGTGGGCCTACGGGTACGAGAAGCGCTTCGGGCTGGTGTACGTGGATTACGGGACGCAGGAGCGCGTCCTCAAAGACAGCGCCCGCTGGTACCGGCAGTTCCTCCGCTGACGCCCGTTTCGCTCCCCATCCCGGCAGACCGGGCCACTCCGAGAGGGGCCCAGGGACGACACCATCACTGACCACGCGCGGATGAGGCGTGAGGGCGAGCCGCCCCGCCACAGGAAAGCCCCTACACGGGGAGCTGGGTACGGCGCTGGGGCTTGCCGCGCTTTTCGGTGTACATGCGCTCGTCGGCGAGGCGCACCAGGGCGCCGCTGCTGCCCGCCTCCGCCGCCTCTGCGCTGCCCACGCTCGCGCCGATCTCCAGAAAACCCGATTGCTGCACCTCGATGACCGCCCCCCGGACGGCCCCCTGCACCGCCCGGACCCGCCCCACCCCGCACAGCACCGCGTACTCGTCGCCGCCGAGGCGGTAGGCCGTCTCTCCCGGGCCCAGGCGGGTGCCCAGGGCCGCGGCGAAGCCCCGCAGCAGCTCGTCGCCCGCCGCGTGCCCGCGCCCGTCGTTCACCCCCTTGAGCCCGTCGAGGTCGAGGAGCACCACCGCGAGGTCGGCCCGCGCGCCCGCCCACGCCTCGTCGAGCGCCGTGTCGAAGGCCCGGCGGTTCGCCAGCCCGGTCAGCGGGTCGACGAAGGCCGAGCGGCGCAGCCCCGCGACCGCCCGGTCGGCTCCCCGCACCAGCCACGCCGTTTGCCCGCCCAGCCCCAGCGCCAGCAGGACGTTCCAGGCGGCGCCGCTCAGGTGCGCGGCCCCCACCGGCAGGGCCAGCCCCCCGACCCCCAGCGCGTAGAGCAAGAAGAGCAGGACCCCCCGGAAGCGGAAGTACAGGGCTCCCGTCAGCGCGGGAAGGATCAGGGCGGCGCTGTAGCCGGTGAGGTCGGGCGACAGCCCACGGCCCAGGCCCTGCCCCCCGCTGAGCCACGCCAGCAGCGGCGGCAGGGCCGCGTAAAAGCACACCAGCCCCCACTCTGGCCGCCGTCGCCCCAGCCACGCGCTCAGCAGGACGATCCCGGCGTAGAGCGCGTCGCCCCACAGCCCGGTGAGGTTGCCGTCCAGCAGGTGCAGCGCCGCGCTGAAGGGCAGCAGGGCCCAGGCAGGCCGCCAGCCGAGCCTCAACAGGCGGTCGCGGGGGGTGGCGGGGGCGGCGGCGGGCAGCATCGGTAACGTCCCGATGCTCCGGGACCGGCCCTGACAGTCCTCTTACCGGCTGGTCAATAACCTTAAGCCGTCCTTCATGTCAGCCGGACCCCTTCACCCGGCGGGTAGGGGAGACCAGGCCGAGCACGTCCTGCTGGTAGCGGCCCTCCTGGATGAGTCCGGCGAGCCAAGGGTCGGCCTCCTCGGGTGTTCTTCCCGTGGTCTCGCGGTACAGGCGGGTGAAGGTCTGCCGCACGGCGGGGGCCATCCGCACGCTGTCCCCACACACGGAGAGCTGAGCGCCTCACCGCTGCCCTGGGAGTCTCCCGATCCGCTCCCGCGCCGGGAGTCGAAAGTCCCGCCGGCCACCCCCAACCGGGGAGGGGAGAGCCCCCCTCCCTTGACTTGACGCTCGCCCAACGCGCTTCCCGCCCGCCCGGCCTACCCTGAGGGCATGTCCTCGCCGAGAACCGTCCGCCCGCCTTCTGCCCGGTGGACCCCCTGGAGGCTCTGCGCCGAATTCGCCCTGATGCTCGTCCTGGTGGGGAGTGGGCTGCTCCCCGGCGTCTGGAAGGCCGGGGCCGCCCCGGTGGCCGCCCGGCAGGCCTTCGAGGCGGAGTTGCAAGCGTGCGTCGGGCGGGTGTCCACCGGGTACGTCACCTCGGGCATCCACATCAGCCCGGACGACGCCCGCACCATCGAGGACGCCTGCCAGCGCGCCGTGCGCGAGCGGCAGCCCAGCCGACTCTGACGCGGCTGGAGGACGCAGAGTCCCCTTCGGGCGCGGCGGCGCTCCCCTCCCCAGGGGCAGGACCTCAGCCGGTCCCCGTCACGGCGCCGACCCGGCGGAGAACCCGAACTGCTCCGAAAGCTCACGCCCGGCCTCGCGGATCAGATCGAGGTAGCGCGCCTGGGTCTGGGGGCCTAGGCGCATCAACGGCCCGGCGATGCTCACGGAGGCCACGACCTGACCCTGACCGTCGAAAATCGGGGCGGCGACCGAGAAGGTGTCCTCCTCCAGGTCCGAGATCGCCACGTGCGCCCCGTCCTCCCGGATGCGGCGTAACGTCCGCTCCAGCGCGGCGGCGTCGGTGATGGTGCCGTCCGTGAAGCGTTCGAGAGGCCTGGCGAGGATGGCGCCTTGCACCTCCCGGGGGGCGTAGGCGAGCAGCACCTTGGACGACCCTCCGGCGTGCAGGGGCCCGATGCGCCCCACCCGGGCGAACATCCGCACCGGGTGCGGTGAGGTGCGGACATCGACGACCAGGGAGTGTTGCCCCTCCCTCACCACGAGGTGGATGTTCTCCCCGGTCTCGTCGGCGAGGCGGTCGAGCATCGGCTTTGCCGCCTGGGTCAGCGAATACTGCTCCCGGGCCTGCTGACCCAGGACGAGGGAAGCCGATCCCAACCGCACCGCGTGCTCCTCGTCGAACCAGACGTACCCCAGGCGCGCCAGGGTCTGAAGGATGCGGTAGACCTTGCTCCTCGTCATGCCCGCCTGGGCGGCGAGCTGCGGGAGTTTGAGTTCTGGGAACTGCCCCACCAGCGCGAGGACCTGAAGCCCCGCCTCCAGGGCGGAGATGGTGTATTCCGGTGACGACTCGGGCGCTGCACTTGACTTTGACATACCGTGACCTCACACTACACGCAAATTCAGTCCATCCAATGAATCGTCAGTTCACTCAGTGAATCACAGGGGGATGGGTATGCTGCTCGCCGCAGAACGTCAGCTTCTCGACGCCGTGACACTCGAAAGGCCGTGGGACCTGATCACGACGTTCTCTGCTCTCAGGCGCGAGCACCCCAGCGACGTGGAACGGGCCGCGGGGCACATCGAGCGTCACCTGCGCGAGCTGGGCATCCCGGTCGAGGTTCACCGTCCGGAGTTGTTCCTCAGCCTGCCGCGCCGGGCGAGCGTCACGGTGGGGGGCGAGACCTTTTCCGCCAAGCCGATGGCGATGAGCGCGATCTACCGGGAGGGCCTCACGGCGCCCCTGGTCTACCAGCCCAGCGCCTACGCGGCCAACGCCGACGACATGTTCTCCAGCGCCCTGCTGGAGGGGGAAGTTGACGTGCGGGGCAAGATCGTGGTGACCGAGGGCTTCGGGATGCCCGGCAAGATCCGGGAACTCGAACGGCGCGGGGCGCTGGGTGTGATCGCCATCAACCCCGGCAACCGGGCCCACTGGGGCATCTGCACGAGCATCTGGGGCACCCCGGACCTGAACGACCTGCCGCGCAAACCGCAGGTGGCGGTCGCCAACGTGAACCGCCCCGACGGGGACCGCCTGATCGAGTTCGCCCGGGCGGGGGCCGAGGCCGTGTTCACCACCGACCTGGAGGAGGGCTGGTTCCCCTCGCCCATTCCCGTCGTCACCATCCCGGGCACCGAGGACCCCGAAGCCTTCGTCCTGCTGCACGGGCACTACGACTCGTGGGACTACGGGGTGGGGGACAACGCGGTCGGGGACGCGACCCTGCTCGAAGTGGCCCGCAACCTCTGGAACCACCGCGCCGAGCTGCGCCGCAGCGTGCGGATCGCCTGGTGGCCCGGGCACTCGACCGGGCGGTATGCCGGGAGCACCTGGTACGCCGACCACTTCGCCCTGGAGCTGTATCGCCACTGCGTCGCCCAGATCAACTGCGACTCGCCGGGCTGCCGCTGGGCCACCGAGTACAAGGACGTGAGCGTGATGGCGGAGGCTGTCCCCTGGGTGGGCGACATCATCCGCGACGTGACGGGCCAGGAGATGCACGCCGAGCGCCCGGTGCGTGCCGGGGACTACTCCTTCAACAACATCGGGCTCAGCGGGTTTTTCATGCTGCTCTCGACCATGCCCGACGACCTGCGCGCCGAGAAGGGGTACTACGCGGTCGGGGGTTGCGGCGGCAACATCGCCTGGCACACCGAGGACGACACCCTGGAGGTGGCCGACCGCGACATTCTGCTCAAGGACATGCAGATTTACCTGCTGTCCGCCTACCGCACGGCCAACGCGACCGTCATTCCCTTCGACTACACCCGGACGCTCGACGAGTTCGATGGGGCGCTGGACGAGTACGCGGCGGCGGCAGGAACGGCCTTCGACCTGGGGCCAGCTCGCACGGCGGTCCACGAGCTGCGCCTCGACGTGCAGAGGCTGACCCGGGCCGCACAGGCGCTGAGCGGCGAGTCCCTCGCGTCCCCCGCCGTGCGCCGGGTGAACGCCGCGCTGATTTCGCTGGCCCGGCACCTCGTCCAGGCGAACTACTCGCAGGCCCCCGCTTTTTTCCACGACCCCGCCGAGCACGTGCCGCCGCTGCCCGACCTCGCCGTCCTGGGGCGGCTCGCCGAGGTCAGTCCTAAGGAGCGCGGCTTCGTGCTCACCCACGCGCGACGCGGCCAGAACCGGCTGCTCGCCCACCTCGGCGACGCGCGGGATGCCGTTCGCACGGCCCTGGAACGCACCTAACTTCCCGTCCAAGGAGGACAGTCATGAAACGAATGCTGACGGCGTTGAGTTTCGCTCTAGGTGTGGGGGTCGCGGGCGCGCAGCAAGGCATCTTGCAACTGCCGCTCATCAACGACCCGATCATGAACCCCCTGATCGCGCCGGAACTCGGCAGCATCCTGGTGAACAAGGTGATCTTCCCGGGCCTGGTGCGGCCCAACGAGGACCTCCAGCCGGTCCCCGACCTCGCCCGGAGCTGGACGATCACCAACGGGGGCCTGGTCTACACCTTCACCCTGCGCGACGACGTGCGCTGGCACGACGGCAGGCCCTTCACCGCCGACGACGTGGTGTTCACCTTCAACACGGCCCGGGACCCCAAGAGCGGCTCGCGGCTGGCGTCCGACTTCAGCTCCATCAAGTCGGTGGAGGCGCGGGGCAGGAACACGGTGCGCTTCGTCCTCTCGCGTCCCTTCGCGCCGTTCCTGATCCTGCTGGGGCACAACGCGGGCATCCTGCCCAAGCACCTGCTGGAGGGCAAGGACCTCAACTCGGCGACTGCCTTCAACCGCCAGACGCCCGTCGGCACCGGACCCTTCAAGGTCTCCCGGGTCGTGCCCGGCGCGAGCGTCACCCTGGTCGCCAACAGGGACTACTACGGCGGCGCGCCCAAGCTGGCGGGCATCACCTTCAAGGTCGTGCCCGACCTCAACACCCAGGTCGCCCAACTGCGTTCCGGCGGGCTCGACTGGGTGACGCTGGAGCCCAGCAACCTTCCGAGCGTCCAGGGGGCGCAGAACGTCACCATCAAGCAGGCCGACGCGATTCAGCATTACCTCGTCTTCTTCAACCTGAAGAACCCACTCTTCACCAGCGCCACGGTGCGCCGCGCCATGCAGTACGCGGTCAACCGCCGGGCGATCATCGATGGCATCCTCAAGGGCTATGCCGACTATCCCACGGGCACCATCCCCACGGCGCTGCGGACGTACTACGACAAGAGCATCAAGCCGATCACCTACGACCCGGCGCAGGCGCGGCGGCTGCTCGCGCAGGCGGGCTGGAGGCCCAACGCTCAGGGCGTGCTCGTGAACGCCAAGGGGGAGCCCTTCAAGTTCACCCTGATCGTGGATAAGGGCAACGCCACGCGCGAGCAGGCGGCGCTCGCCGTGCAGCAGGACCTGAAAAAGGTCGGCATGGACGTGACGCTCCAGACGCTGGAGTTCGCCACCCTGGTGCGCGACTACCTGATTCCCGGCAAGTACGACGCCAACCTGATCTGGTGGACCACGCCGCCCGACCCGGACCAGTACTCGTTCTACGGCACCGGCCAGGACAACAACGAGGCGAGCTGGAGCAACCCCCGCGCCGACTCCCTGCTCAAGCGGGGCCGCGAGACGGTGGACGTGGCCGCCCGGAAGAACATCTACAACGCCTATCAGCGGCTGACCATGCAGGACCCGCCCGTGCTCGTCCTCTACTACCCGAAAGAACTCCAGGCCATCAGTCGGCGGCTGATCGGCGTCCCCGACCTGGGCATCCGTGACGCCCTGCGCTACACCGAGCGGTTCGACCTGCGCTGATGCTCAGCCCCGGATACGTCGCCCGGCGCGTGCTGCACGCCCTCGTCGTGCTGGCGGTCGTGGCGGTGGTGACGTTTTTTATCGTACGGCTGGCGCCTGGCGGGCCTTCCCTCCTGGCCGACCCGGCTCTGCGGGACGCCGAGCGCGCGGCCATCGAGGCGCGGCTGGGGCTGGGCGACCCCCTGCCCGTGCAATTCCTGAAGTTCGTGGGAAATGCCGTGCGGGGCGACTTCGGCCAGAGCTTCCTGTTCGGCACGCCCACCTTGCAGGTCATCGGCTCGCGGCTGGGCAACACGCTGATCCTGGCGGGCGCCGCCCTCACGCTGACGCTGCTCGTCGCGGTGCCGCTGGGGACCCTGTGCGGCTTGCGTCCGCACTCGTGGCTCGACCGGCTCGTCAGCGTGGTGAGCGTGGTGGTGCTGGCCGTGCCCGTCTTCTGGCTGGGCCTGATGCTGATCATCGCCCTCGCGGTCCTGCGCCCGGTGCTGCCCGCGGGCGGGATGCACACCACCGGGATGGAGGGCAATGTTCCGGACCTGCTGCGCCACCTCCTGCTGCCCGCCGTGGTACTGGCGAGTGCGTCCATCGCCGAGCTGCTGCGCTACACCCGGTCGAGCGTCCGCAGCGCCGCGCGGCTCGATCACGTCCGCACGGCGCGGGCCAAAGGGCTGCCGCAGCACGCGGTGAACCGGCGCCACGTCCTGAAAAATGCCCTGATCCCGGTCGTCACGGTGATCGGCCTGCAACTTCCCCGCCTGGTGGGGGGTGCTGCCGTGACCGAGACCATCTTCGCGTGGCCCGGCATGGGACGCCTGAGCGTAGAGGCGGCGCTGGGGCGCGACTATCCGCTGATCCTCGGCGTGACCCTGGTAGTGGCGCTGGCCGTGGTGCTGTTCAACCTGCTCGTCGATCTGCTGTACCCGCTGATCGACCCCCGGGTCCGGATGGAGGCTTGACGTGACCGCCCAAGTGTTCAACCCTCCTCTGGCTCCAGCCGGGCGGTCCTGGAGGCGGCTGCGGCGCGATCCAGTGGCGGTCGTAGCAGCGACCGTCCTGCTCGCGGTCGTCCTGTTCGCGTTCCTGGGGCCGGTGTTGCGGCCCGTCGATCCCAACGCCCTCGACCTGGGCAACCCCCTGGGCCGCGCGAGCCTGGCACACCCGCTGGGCACCGACGAGAATGGCCGTGACGTTCTGGTGCGGCTGATGCTGGGGGGGCGCGTCAGCCTGCTGGTGGGGCTCTTCGCGGTGCTCGTCTCGCTCCTCGTCGGCACGCTGGTCGGGGCGTTGTCGGGGTTCTACGGCGGGTGGCTGGAGGGCCTCTTGATGCGGTTTACCGACGGTATCCTGGCCCTGCCCGCCTTTTTCGTCAGCGTGCTCACCCTGACCTTTTTCGGCCCGGGGCTGGTGCCCCTCGTGCTCGTGATCGGCCTGACCTCTTGGATGGGCCTGGCCCGGCTGGTGCGCGGCGAGGTCCTGAGGTACCGCGAGGAGCAGTACGTCGAGGCCGCCCGCGCGCTGGGGGGACGCGACGGTCGGGTGCTGTTCCGGCACGTGCTGCCCCAGGTTCTCCCCACCCTGATCGTGAATGCCAGCGTCGGCATCAGCACCGCCATCCTGGCCGAGTCCGCCCTGTCCTTTCTGGGGCTCGGTATCCAGCCCCCCGCCGCCAGTTGGGGAAACATGCTCAGCGGCGCGCAGAACTACTTCTACACCGCTCCCCGGCTCGCCGTGTACCCCGGCTTCCTGATCCTCGTCACCGTGCTGGCGAGCAACCTGCTGGGCGACGCCCTGCGGGACGCCACCGAGCCGACGGGCTGAAGGCCCGCAAGGAGAGTCCATGCCAGACAGACCGCACAGCGGAGCCACCGTGAGGAGGAGCATGAACGTTCCCACCATCCACGCCGACCTGGAGCGGCATTTCGACAACGACCTGGAGGACATCCGCCGCTTTCTGCGCCAGCCCAGCATCAGCTACACCGGCGAGGGCATCCGCGAGACGGCGTGGGCCGTGGCCGACCTGATCGCCTCGCTGGGGGGTGAAGCCGAGATCGTCGAGACGCCGGGCCATCCCATCGTGTACGGCGAGCTGTGGCAAGGCGCACCCCAGACGCTGCTGATCTACGGCATGTACGACGTGATGCCCACCGACGAGGACGGCTGGATCGCCGAGCCGTTCGGGGCCGAGATTCACGACCTGCCCGGGTTGGGTCCCAGCGTCATCTGCCGGGGCGCGGTGAACACCAAGGGGCCGCTCGCCGCCTTCTTCACCGCCATGCGGGGCATTCAGCGGGTCGAGGGACGGCTGCCCGTCAACCTGCTCTTCGCCGTCGAGGGCGAGGAGGAGATGGGCAGCCGCTCGTTTCCGGCCTTCGCCGAGCGGTACGCGGACAAGCTCCGGCGGGCCGACGGGGTGCTGTTCCCCTTTTTCGAGCAGGACGAGGCCGGGATGCCCAGCCTGGTCCTGGGCACCAAGGGGATGCTGTACGTGGAGCTGATCTGCACCGGCGGCGAGTGGGGCGGCCCCACCGAGCGCGGCATCCACGGCAGCTACAACGCCTGGGTGAGGAACCCGGCGTGGCGCCTGACCCGGGCACTCGCCAGCCTGGTGGACGACGGCGAGAACATCCTCGTGGAGGGCTTTCTCGACGACGTGCGCCCCCTCCCGGAGCGTGAGGCGGCCCTCCTCGACGAGCAGATCGACGCGGGCCTGTTCGACGCCGGGGTGTTCCGAGACGCCTACGCGGTGCGGCGGCTCAAGGAGCCCGACGACCGCCGGGCGTGGCATCGCCTCTTTTCGCAGCCGCAGCTCAACATCGACGGCCTGTTCGCGGGCTACATCGGCCCGGAGACCAAGACCGTCCTCCCGCACCAGGCGACGGCCAAGGTGGACGTGCGGATGGTGCCCGACATGGACCCCGACCGGGTGCTCGCCGGGTTGCGCGCGCACCTCGACCGGGGAGGGTACGACGACATCGAGATCAAGGTCTACAACAAGTACCCCTGGTCGAAACTCAACCTTGACGAGCCCGTCGTGCAGGCCATGATCCGCACCTACCGGGCGCTGCACGGGAGGCTGCAACTGTGGCCGATCAACCCCGGGAGCGCCCCCTACTACGTCTTCGAGCGGCTGCTGGGCCTGCCCTACGTCACCGGCGGGCTGGGGCACGGCTCACGCCAGCATTCCAGCAACGAGTACTGCACGGTGGCGGGCATCCTCGACTTCGAGCGGTCGATGGTCACCTTTCTCGACGAGTACACGCGGGGGCAGACCCCCCAGGGAGACGAACATGCGTAAATGGCTTCTGGCGGGACTTCTGTTGGCGGGCGGCGCCTCGGCCAAGACCATCGTCTTCGGCCTGAGCGGCGAGCCGGTCAGCCTCGATCCCAGCGTCACGGCGGACGGCAATAGCGCCTATGTCCAGACCCAGATCTACAACAGCCTGATCAGCTTCAAGCCCGGCACCGTGGATTTGCAGCCCGACCTCGCTCAGCGCTGGACCACCAGCCCCGACGGCCTGACCTGGACCTTCTACCTGCGCCAGAACGTCCGGTTTCACGACGGCACGCCGCTGAACGCCGAGGCCGTGCGCTTCAACTTTCTGCGGTGGTGGGACCCCGGCTTCGAGTTCGGCGCGAAGAAACCCTTCCTGGGCTGGAAGAACAACCTGGGCGGCTTCCGGGGCGAGGCGAGTTCCATCGTCAAGGACGTGCGGGTCAGAAATCAGTACGCCATCGACATCGTGCTGGGTCAGCCCTACCCGGCCCTCGGTTCGGTGCTCGCCGACGCGGGCCTCTTCGGCATCGCCAGCCCCACGGCCATCCGGAAGAACGCGGCGCAGTACGGCACGCCCGCGGGCCTCGCGGTGGGCACGGGGCCCTTCGTGCTGAGGAAATGGACCAGCGGCGTGAGCGTGGAGCTGGGCCGCAATCCCCGGTACTTCCGGTCCGGGCTGCCCAGGTCCGACACCCTGGTCTTCCGCTTCGTCAAGGACCCCAGCGGGCGCCTCAACGAGCTGCTCAGCGGCGGGGTGGACATCGCGGGCGACCTGCTGCCCGACCAGCTCCGGGCCGTGCAGTCCAATCCCAGGCTGAGCGAGGTGCTGCGCCCGGCCCTCAACCTCGGCTACCTGGGGCTGAACACCAGCTACAAGCCGCTGTCGGACGTGCGGGTGCGCACGGCGATTGCTATGGCCCTGAACAAGAAGGCCATCGTAGACGCCTTCTGGAACGGGCTGGGCACCACCGACGGCCACCTGCTTCCGCCGCCCCTGGCCCGCTACCACTCCAAGAACGTCACGGACTATAAGTTCGACCCGGCGGCGGCCAAGCGGATGCTGGCGGCGGCGGGCTACCCCAACGGCTTCACGCTGGACCTGTGGTACATGCCGGTCTCGCGGCCCTACTACCCGAATCCCAAACCCATTGCCGAGGCGATGGCCGCCGATCTCTCGGCGGTCGGCATCAGGGTCAACCTCAAGACCGCCGACTGGGCCAAGTACCTGCAAGACCGTCAGGACGGCAAGCTCCAGGCGTTCATGCTCGGCTTCGTGTACGTCACCGACCCCGACAGCGCCTACACCTACCTGATCGCGGGAGGCTCGACCACCGACATAGGCTGGACCAGTCCGGAGGCGGACGCAGCCCTCGCCAACGCCCGCAAGCTCCAGAACCCGGCCCAGCGGCTGCCCCTCTACCACAAGGTGGACGAGATCATGTTCCGGGAGGCGGTGCGCATTCCCATCGTGCATTCGCGGCTGCTGGCGGCCAGCGGCGCGGGCGTGAAGGGGTGGATTCCCAGCCCGACAGGTTCGGAAAAGCTGGACACGGTGGAGAAATGACAGGCGATTCTTTCCCGGGAGGAGCGACCATGACTGACCTCAAAGACGCCCCGATGCAGCAGAAGAACTACACGGGCTACAAGTCCTTTTCCTACCTGGAGCCGGGAACCGACTACAAGGTCTGGCCGCTCAGTCCCGAGCTGAACCGGGTGCCCAGCCGCCGGGTGGAGGTCACCCCAGAGCAGGAGGACCGGGTGCGCCGCCTCTTCCGCGAGCACCTGATGATCTCGCTGCACGACCACTGCTTCGTGGCCCCCCAGGACCTCTCGCAGTTTCTGGAGTTCCGCCGCTGGGGCCGCGACTTCACCGGCTACGAGGGCCTGAGCGTTTCCGGCCTCGACGCCGTGTTCGACAACCTGATGAACGGCACCGCGATGATCACCTCGCGCGGCGGGTGGAAGTGGGAAGACATCATCTACGACCTCGGGATGCGCCTGTCGGACATCGCGCATCAGGAGATGGTCGTCCACTGCAAGACCACCGAGGACATCGTCAACGCCAAGAAAAACGGGCAGATCGCGTTCGTGGTGTCCATCGAGGGCGCGGCGATGATCGAGAACGAACTCGACCGCCTCGACATCCTGTACGGCCTCGGCGTGCGCTGCCTGGGCATCGCCTACAGCGAGGGAAACCAGCTCGGCGGCGGCCTCAAGGAACCGCGCGACGGGGGGCTCACCACCTTCGGGCGGCAGGCGGTCAGGCGGATGAACAAGCTCGGCATCGCCATCGACGTGAGCCACAGCGGCGACCAGACCTCCCTGGACACCATCGAGGTCAGCGAGAAGCCCATCTTCATCACCCATGCCGGGGCGCGGGCGCTGTGGAACTCCAACCGCCTCAAGCCCGACGAGGTGATCAAGGCGTGCGCGGCGAAGGGCGGCGTCATCGGCATCGAGGCGGCGCCGCACACCACCCTCACCGAGCGGCACCCGCGCCACAGCATCGAATCCTTTATGGAGCACTTCGAGTATTGCGTGAACCTCGTGGGCATCGACCACGTGGCCTTCGGGCCCGACGTGCTGTTCGGCGACCACGTGGGACTGCACCACGCGCTGTCCGAGGCGCTGTCCATCGGGGCCTCGCGCGGGCACCTCCCTTACGAGGAGGTCGAGTACGTGGACGGCATCGAGAACCCCGCCGAGGCCTTCCCCAACATCGTCCGCTGGCTGGTCAAGCACGGCTACAGCGACGAGGACATCGCCAAGGCGGTCGGCGGCAACGTGATGCGGGTGTTGAAAGAGGCGTGGTACAGGTGAGCCGGACCATCGAGGTGGGCGGCGTCACGCTCGTCTACGACGATTCCGGGAAGAGCGCGGGGCAGAGGGCGACCATCGTCACGCTGCACGGCGGGCCGGGCATGGGCAGCCGGGCGAACGACTGGGCCGCCTTCGGGCCGCTCACCGACGAGTACCGCCTGATCTCCTACGACCAGCGGGGGAACAGCGAGTCCCAGGGCGCCGAGCCCTACTCGCACGCGCAGTTCGTGGCGGACCTGGAGGCGCTGCGCCGGGAACTCGGCCTGGGCAAGATCGTGGTGCTGGGCGGGAGTTACGGCGGCTTCATCGCGCTGGAGTACGCCCTCGCGCACCCGGAGAACCTGCACGCGGTCATCCTGCGGGACACGGCGGCGAGCAACCGCTTTCAGGGCACCAGCAAGGAACGGGCGCTCGGCAGCGGCTTCCCGATGGACGAGGAGACGCTCGACCGCCTCTTCTCCGGGCAAATCCGGGACAACGATGATTTTCGCGAGAGCTTCGCCATGATCCAGCCGCTCTACACGGTGGATCGCGACCCGGTGGCGGAGGTCGAACGCCTCGCCCGCATCCCCTTTCGGTACAAGACCCACAACTGGGCCTTCTCGCGCAACCAGCCGACCTACGACCTGGTGGGCCGCCTGCCCGAGATCACGCTGCCCGTTCTGGTCACGGTGGGCCGCCACGACTGGATCACGCCGCTGGAGGCCAGCGAGGAACTGGCCGCCGGGCTGCCGAAGGGGGAACTCGTCGTGTTCGAGCGCAGCGGCCACTCGCCCCACCTGGAGGAACAGGAACGGTACCTCGCCTCCGTCCGTGACTTCCTCGCCCGGCACGTCCCGGCGCAGGTCGCGCGGACATGAGCGCCCAGCCCATCTCGCGGGAGGAACGCGCCGGACGCGCCCGGAACGTGTTCGACCACCTCCCGCCCGGGATCGACGCGGTGGTCCTGTTCGACGATCAATTCATCTTCTACTACAGCGGCTTCGCGTTCTTTCCTACCGAGCGGCCCGTCGCGCTCGTGATCCTGCCGGGAGGGGAGCGGCACCTGTTCGTGCCCCGGCTGGAACGGGAACACGCCGAGCAGGCAGGGGAGGCCGAACGGGTGCTGGATTACCCGGAGTACCCGGGCCGGGTGCATCCCCTGACGGGGCTCGCCGCGCACCTGACCGGGCTGGGCCTGGGCCGCGCCCACCTCGGGGTGGACCACGACGGCTACCCGGCGGTGATGGGCTACAGCGGCCCCAGCCTCAGCCACGCCCTGCCGGGCGCCCGGATCGTCCCGGTGCCCGACGGCCTGAACCACCAGATGTCGCTCAAATCGGAGGCCGAGCTGCGGCTGATCGAGGAGAGTGCGCGTTGGGGCGACCACGCGCACCGCCTGCTTCAGGACTACACCCGCGTGGGCGAGAACGAGCACACGGTCGAGGGCCGCGCGACCCGGGAGGCGACGGAGGCGATGACCCGCGCCCTGGGCCCCGGCTACCGCGGGCAGAACCGCTGGTTAAGCGGCGCGGTGGCCCTCTACCGGGGGCAGATCGGCCCCAACAGCGCCCTGCCCCATGCGATGACGACCGGCGCGACCTTCCAGCCTGGCGACACCCTCGTCACCGGGGCGGGCGCGGCGGTGTGGGGTTACCTCAGCGAACTGGAGCGGACGATGTTCCTGGGCGAGCCGAGCGCGGAGCAGCGGCGCTACTTCGACCACATGCTGCGGATGCAAGACCTCGCGTTCGAGGCAATGGGGCCGGGCGTCCCCTGCTCGCGGGTGGACGAGGCGGTGCAGGGGTACGTCGAGCGCGAGGGGTTGCGGGGGTACTGGCGGCACCACGTGGGCCACGGGCTGGGGCAGCGGATTCACGAGAGCCCCTTCCTCGACATGGGGGACGAGCGCCCCCTGGAGGAGGGGATGGTGCTCAGCGTCGAGCCCGGACTGTACGTGCCGGGGCTGGGCGGCTTCCGCCACTCCGACACCGTGGTCGTGACGGGCACGGGCATCACGAGGTTGACGACCTACCCACGCGAACTGCCCGATCTCGTCCTGCCTGTGGAGGCCTGAGGAGAACGCGGGGAGGCGCCGTCCGGGTCAGCCGCGCCCGCGAGGTCGCGCACGAAGGCCCAGGTCTGCCCCTTGACGAGCCACGCGAAGGCGAACGCCATCACCACCGCGGATTCGGGGAGAAACCTCCGGCCCCGCAGCCAGGCGAACTCGTTCATGAGCAGGTTCTCCGCCAGCAGCAACAGGGAGCCAACGGCCATCACGGCGGCGCACCAGACATAGATGCGGTTGCGCAGCCGCTTGCGGGGGTGGTCCTCCTCCAGTTCCCGGGCGGTCTTGCGCTCGAAGGGGACCGGGCCCGTCGCCTGCCGGAACGAGGTCCGCCGGAACGACACCCCGACGAGGTAGATGCCCAGCCCGAAGAAGGTGGTGACGGGGAGGGCGTGCAGGCCCTGCGCGAGCGAGAGCGGGTCGGCCCGCACCCCTTGCGGGGGCTCGACGGGCAGCAGGCCGATCAAGACCGCCGCCACCCCGGCGACCCGCGCCGCGAGGTTGTCCCAGGGGTGGGGCGAGCGGTAGAAGAAGATCAGGGTGCCCACGAGCGCCATCGCGCCGACGAAGAGGTCCCGGGCCCGCGTGTAGTAGTGGGCGCTGATGGTGTCGTAGACGCTCGCGGGGAGCCCGTCGAGGCGGCTGATGGTCCAGACGACGGCGGGCAGCAGCAGACCGATCACGCCGATCCACTTGCGCAGCCCGAGATACGAGACGTCGGCGTTCGAGTCCATAGGCCCTCCCCGGGGTTCGCCCCGGAGTATTCCGCCCCGGCGTGGGCCTTCGCAAGCGCGGGCGTGGGCCGCAGGTGCTCAGGGTGAGACCGCCCCTGTATGCGCACGAAAGTCTTGCCTCACAAGCTCCGCCATTCCTTCGCTGCCGCCGTAGTCGGGGGCAGACGGTCGCTCGACGGGGTGGGTGCGCGACCTGCTGGGGCATGAGGTCACTTCCACGGCGCAGATGGACGCGTCTACGTCGCAAAGGCGGCTTGCGGTGGCGAGTCTGCCGGATGGGGTGGGGCTGCATCCGGAGAACAGGTAAAGGAGGAGGGCTCGCTCCCTGGGCTCGGCGTCAGGGTTGATGGCGTGAGCCGCCGTACGAAGCTGTGCAAGATTGCAGGCGTGGCTTCTTCCAGGCTTCCTGAGACCTATATCGCGGAGGTGTTTGGCTTCCCGGCAGACAACCGGGACGCCGACGTCGAGCACTTCCGCAGCCTTTCCCTCTGTCCCTTCCGGCCTATTCGCTCGCAGGCCAGGCGGGACCTCTCCCTGCCGGACACCACCGTGCCCTTCCAAGAGCAGTTTGGCCGCTGCACCAAGGGGAAGAAGAACGACCCCCTGGGTGTGTGCAGCGTCTACGTGGAGGGCAAGCCCTGCATCACCTGCCCCGTGAGATTTGGGGAGGGCGACGTGATGCTGGACGCGACCAAAGCCTGGGCCGCGACCGTGTTGATCGTCCCGGCGGCGGAGATGACCGCGATCCCCGAGGTCCGGCTCATCCCCACCCTCACGCCGGAGGCCGGTGCCCCGGTGGCCGGCGGTCCCCTGTTCAGTGAGGAGACGCCTACCACCACAGAGGAACTGCTGGACAGCGATCCCGCTGCCGAGGGCGCCCAGGACCCGGCAGCGGAGGGGCAGGATGCCGAGCAGGAGAAAAGCGCGGGCAACATCGATTACGTCCTCGCGCATATCGACACCGCCATCAAGAACAGCCGCCACCTCAGTGACCACCACCTCAACGCCTACGCGGCGCTGGAGGTCCAGGCGGTCTACATCAGCGGGAACGTCAGGAACCCCTTCGAGGCGTATATGGGCCGGGCTGCCTGGGACGGCACCAACCCCCCGCGCCCGGACTGGCTCAGCAGCTCGCGCAAACGCCTTGTGCCGCAGCTTGCCTGGAAGGGCAGCGTGCTGCACGCGTGGCGCAAGCCCATCGCGGTGTGCGTGCAGGCAGCCTTCTGGGACACCATGCCCTACCTGAGGAACGTGACCACGGGCGACCCCGCCAGCGCCGCGTTCCGGGAGCTCGCGTGGGTCATCGTCGACCTGGAGCGCAGGGGGCGCGTCTACTTATTGCAGCACGTCCAGACCCTCCACAGCGAGTTCGACCGGGCGCTCCTGGCGGCCACGCAGACACCTGCCGGTTACGATCACGTCCTCAAGAAGGTCATCCTCAAGAAGTACATCAGGCAGACGACCGGGAGGAGTCCGTTGGAGCCCAGCCCGTCTATTACGGCAAAGCAGGCCCACTCCATGGGGCTGCCCCGCAAGCGCAGGGTCTGACTCAGCCTGCCCAGCTCAGGTCCCTGCCGATGAGCAGTTCGTCCATCACGGCGTGGTGGGTGCTTTTCATGGCAATCGGCCTGGCCTGGAGACCGTGCCGCCGGGCCAGCGCTCGCACCTCGGGGGTGAGGTCGTAGGTCATCACCACGTCGTGCAGCCCAGCGGCGAGCCCGAACAGCCGCTCGTGGTCCACCACGCTGTGCGTGTACAGCCGGCTGCCCGCCTTCTTGCCCCCCGCGGTATAGGGCGGGTCCACAAACACGCTCACGTCCCGCCGCCCGGCGTACTGAGCCATGACGGGGAAGGCGTCCCCCCGGATTACCGTGACCCGCTCACGCACGGCATTCAGGGCACGGATGCGCCGGGCCAGGGTCTCGGGATACCAGCGACTGAGCACGCCCCTGCCGCCCTCGCCGCTTTTCAACACCCCACCGCCGGGCGCGATGATGCCGCCGTGGGAAACGCGGTTCTGGACCACGGTCCGCCACGCCACCTCCAGGGGGTCCTGGGGATCGCTGGCGAGGATGGCGGCTGCCGCCTCCGGGGTCATCTCGAAGTCCAGGATGCGGCGCACCAGCGCCTCGGCCTGATCGCTGAAGATCACCTGCCAGACTGCCGTGACCCGGGGATCGAGTTCGACCATCACCACGTGATCGGCCAGCCCCTCCAGGGCTACCGCGCAACTGCTGGAGCCGCCGCCCGCGAAGGGCTCCACGAAGACCGCCGAGCGCTCCCGTGAGGCCAGCCAGCGGCGCAGACGGGGAACGAACCAGGACTTGCCGCCGGGGTAGCGAAAGGGGCTGTACTGCGGCACCTGCGCGACGTTCACGACATGGCGCGGTGGCACGTCCAACAGGAGAGGGGCCTGGGGGGCGATCATGCGCAAACCATAACATGTCTACATTCGGACGAAAGAGGGCAAGAGTACTCATAGAAAGCACACAGTTGGGTGCGAGCTGTACGGGTCTTGCTTCCACCACTTTTATCTTCTAGCCATTCCCCCGACCGCGCACGGCCCGGCGTCCGCTCCGGTGCGGGAGGCGGCCCATGCATCCGCCCGCATCCATTGCCGTCGTCTCGCGCCCGCCGCCTCCGTTCCCGCAACCCCGCCCCCACCCGGCGCGTAACCTGACCTATGGGTCTTCCCCCGTCCGCTTCCCCCTCCCCCCCGGCGGCCCTCGACCTGCGTGACCTGCACAAGAGTTTCGGCGGGCGCGAGGCCGTCTCGGGCGTCTCCCTGCGGGTGGGGCCGGGGGAGCTGTACGCCCTGCTGGGGCCGAACGGGGCGGGGAAGACCACGACCATCCGCATGATCGCCGGGCTGACCCTTCCGGACCGCGGGGAGGCCCTGATCCACGGCTTCAGCGTGGGGCGGCAACCCCGCGAGGCCAAGCGGCTCCTCGCCTACCTGCCCGACGACCCGCTGCTCTACGGCAAGCTGACCCCGCCGGAGTACCTGGAGTTCGTGGCCGGGCTGTGGGGGGTGGAGGCGGGCCCCGCCGCCCGCCGGGCCGAGGAGCTGCTGCGCTGGCTGGGCCTGTGGGAGCACCGCGCGGGGCGGGTGGAGGGCTTCTCGCGCGGGATGAAGCAAAAGCTCGCGCTGGCGGGCGCCCTGATCCACGACCCGCGCCTGATGCTCCTCGACGAACCCCTCACCGGGCTCGACGCCGCCGCGGCCCGGCAGGTCAAGGACGCCCTGCGCGACTTCGTGCGGGGGGGCGGGGCGGTCGTCCTCACCACCCACATCCTGGAGGTCGCCGAGCGCCTCGCCGACCGCATCGGGATCATCGCCGCGGGGCGCCTCGTCGCGGAGGGAACTCCGGGCGAACTGCTCGCGCGCACGGGCACGGCGAGCCTGGAAGACGCCTTCTTGCTCCTCACCGGGCTCGCCGCGCCTCCCGCCGAAGTCCCGCTGGAGAGCCTTTGAGGGCCGCGCCCGGCTCCCTGCGCTGGCTGGTGGGCAAACAGCTTCTCTGGCTGTGGCGGGGCCTGACCGGGGGGCAGCGCCGGGGCCTTGTCGCCGCGCTCGTGCTGGTCACGCTCTTCACGGTGGCCCTGTACCTGGGCCTGCGGTCCCTGCTCGCGGGCGTGGACGTGAACGCCCCCCTGCCGGACGCGGCGCTCGGCCCGGTGCTGCTCGCGCAGGTCTTTTTCCTCACGGTGATGGGCTCGGCGGCGGTGACGGCGGCGCTGGAGGCCCTCTTCACCCGGGGGGACCTCAACCTGCTGCTGCACTCGCCCCTGTCGCCGCGCACCGTGCTCGCCTCGCGGGCGCTGGGGGTCGCCGCGTCGGCGGGGCTGTCGGCGGCGCTGTTTCTCGTGCCCGTGCTCCTCGTGTTGCTCGCGCTGGGGGCGTGGCGGGGGCTGGGCATCCTGGGGTGGTGGGCCGCCGCGTCGCTCCTGGCCTCCAGCCTGGGGCTGTGGCTCACCCTGGGGCTGGTGCGGTTGATCGGGGTGCGCCGCACCCGCACGGTCGCCTCGGTGGTGGGCGCCCTCCTCGGCGCGGGCGTGTTCCTCGTCTCCCAGTGGCGCACCGTCACGGGCGGGGACGGGGGCGCCCCCTTCGCCGCCGTGCTGGGGGTGGCGCCGGGGGTGGGAGGCTGGCCGGGGCCGGGGAGTGCCCTGTGGTTCCCGGCGCGGGCGGCGTGGCTCGACCCGCTGCCGCTGCTCGCCCTGCTGGCGGGGGCGGGGCTGGTCTTCGCGGGGACGGTCGCCGCGCTGACCCGGCAGTTCACCCGCGGCGTGCGCGAGGCGGGGGAGACGGGCCGCCGGGCCGCGCGGGAGCCCACCCGGCCCCTGCGCTTCGCCTCGGGCACGCGGGCCACCCTGCTCAAGGAGTGGCGGCTGCTCGGGCGCGACCCCGAGGTGCTCTCGCGCACGCTGCTGCAACTCGTCTACCTCCTGCCGCTCTTCTTCTCGGTCGCCCGCGGGAGCGTGCGGGGCGCGACCGGGGCGGGGATGGTCCTCCTCACCGCGAACCTCGCCTCCAGCCTCGCGCGCCTGACCCTCGACGCGGAGGACGCCCCCGACCTGCTCGTCACCGCGCCCCGCAGCCCCTCGGCCCTGCGGCGCGAGAAGTGGCTCGCCGCCGCCCTGCCCCCGGCCCTCCTCGGCGTGCTGGGGCTGCTCGGGCTCGCGGCGCGGGGGGTGCTCGGCCCCGGGGCACCGTCCGCCCTGCCGCTCCTGGGGCTGGTGCTCCTCGGCACGGGGGGCGCGGCGCTGACCGTCTTGTGGCAGCCCCTCCCGGTGCGGCGGGCGGACGCCTTCCGGCGGCGCGAGCCCCGGCCCGTGGTCAACGTCGTCCTCGGCCTGGTCTTCCAGGTGGCCCTCAGCGCCGCGGCGTTCGCGGCCACCGCGGGGCAGGCGTGGGGTCTGGCGGCCCTCGCCCTCGCTCTCCTCGCCCTCGCGGTCGTCTACGGGCTGCGCAGGAGCGACGTGCGCTGAGACACCGGGGCCTCCCCAGCATAATTTTTTTGACATTTCAAACCTCTGCTCCTAGAGTGAAGGCTCCTTCCTGATCCGCCTCCCCTGGGGGGGAACGGAGGTGCGCCTGCAACTCGGCTCCCGCATTCGCGCCCGTCGCCGTCAGCTCTCGCTCACGTTGAGAGAGGTCAGTGAGCACAGCGGCCTCTCGGTGCCGTACCTCTCGCAGGTGGAGCGCAACCAGGCCAACCCGACCGTCACGTCGCTCGCGGGAATCGCCCGGGCCCTGGGGGTCAGCCTGAACGTCTTCGTCCCGGGGCAGGAGCCGGTCGCGGTGGTGACGCGCGCGGGGGACGACCACGCCCTGAGCGTGCGCGAGCTGCCCTTCCGGATCAGGCGCCTGGCGGGGCGGGGCGACGCCCTCCAGATGGAGCCGCTGCTCATCCACGTCGAGCCCTACTTCGTCTCGCCGCCCACCACCCACCTCGGGGAGGAGTTCGTGTACGTCCTGCGCGGGGAACTGCGCCTGGGGCTGGGCGGGGAGTGGCATCTGCTCGGCGCCGGGGACAGCGCGCAGCACGCGAGCACCACCCCGCACGCCTGGGAGAACCCGCGGGGCACCGAGACCCTGCTCCTGTGGGTCGGCATCCCCAGACTCTGGTGAGACCTCACGCCCCGACCCCAGGAGGCTGCATGGAGAGGCTGAGCATCCAAGGCGACCGCCGCCGCTTTCAGGCCCTGCCCGCCACGGTCGGGCACCTCTTCTTTCCCGCCGGGACCGTGCTGCCGGAAACCCGGCACGAGGAGGACGAGGTGTCGTTCATCCACAGCGGGTCGCTGCGGGCGGTGAGCGGGGGCCGCGAGTACCTGATCCGCGCCGGGGACGTGACCTTCATCCCCGCCGGGGAGGCCCACCGCGCCGTGGTGCTGGAGGACGTGACGCTGAGCTACGTGCTGCTGGAGAGAGAGTGAGTGTGGGGTGGCTCGTCGGGCGGGTGGGGCTGGCGCTGTTCGCGGCCTTCGGGGTCAGCGTGCTCGTCTTCGTGCTGCTGCGGTTGGTGCCGGGCGACGTGGTGACCAACCTGATCGGGCTGGAGGGCAACGTCAGCCCCGAGGGGCAGGCCGAGCTGCGGCGCCTCTTCGGGCTCGACCAGCCCCTCACCGCGCAGTTCGCCACCTGGTTCGGCGCCCTGCTGCGCGGCGACCTCGGCGTGAGCCTGCGCACCGACCGCCCGGTCTTCACCGATCTGCGGCTGCGCTTCCCGGTGACGCTCGAACTCACCGCGCTCGCGCTGCTGCTGGCCCTGGTCGTCGCGGTGCCGCTCGGCGTGACGGCGGCCCTGTCGCGCGGGCGGCTCGCGGACGTGCTCTCCAGCGGCTTCGTGCTCGTCGGCCTCGCCGCGCCCGAGTTCTGGGTCGCGCTGCTCCTGATCCTGCTGCTGAGCCTGCACTGGCCGCTCTTTCCCCCCAACGGCTTCGTGCCGCTCTCGGAGTCGGTGTGGGGCAACCTGCGCTCGGTGTTCCTGCCGTCGCTGGCGCTGAGCCTGGGGCTCGCCGCCGCCGTCACCCGGATCGTGCGGTCGAGCCTGCTGGAGGTCATGACGCAGGACTACGTGCGCACCGCCCGCGCCAAGGGCCTCGCGGAACGGGTGGTGGTCTACCGCCACGCGATGCGCAACGCCCTGATCCCGGTCGTCACGGTCGTCGGGCTCCAGGCGGGGAGCCTGCTGGGAGGCGCGGTGATCATCGAGCAGATCTTCGGGCTGCCGGGGGTGGGCCGCTACGCGCTGGAGGGCATCAACCTGCGCGACTACCCGGTCGTGCAGGGGGCGGTGCTGTGCATCGCGCTGAGCTACGTGCTCGTCAACGTGGTCGTGGACGTGCTCTACGGGCTGATCGACCGCCGGGTGGTGTACGGATGACGACCGCGACCGGGGCGCCCGCGGTGCAGTCCCCGGCCCGCCGCGCCGCCCGCCTGTTCTTCCGCTCGCCCGCCGGGGTGGCCGGGCTGGTCCTCACGGGGCTGGCGGTGCTGTGCGCGCTCCTGGCCCCCCTCCTCGCCCCCTACGACCCGGTGGCGTACCTGCCCGCCGACCGGATGCAGGGCCCCAGCCTGCGCCATCCCCTGGGCACCGACCTGTACGGGCGCGACCTGCTCTCGCGGGTGCTGTACGGGGGCCGCATCAGCCTGTCGGTGAGCGTCCTGAGCGTGGGGCTCGCCCTGCTCGTGGGCGGGGTGTTCGGGGCGCTCGCCGGGTACCACCGGGGCTGGGTGGACACCCTGATCATGCGGGTGAGCGACGTGTTCCTGGCCTTTCCCGCCGTGCTGCTCGCCATCGCGCTGCTCGCCTTTCTGGGGGGCGGCTTCTGGAACCTGACCCTCGCCGTCGCGGTCGCGTTCGCCGCGCCCTTCACGCGGGTGGTGCGGGCCGCCGTGCTGCGGACCCGCCACGCCATGTTCGTGGAGGCGAGCGGGGCCCTCGGCGCCACCGACGCGCGGCTGCTGTGGCGGCACGTCCTGCCGAACGCCGCGGGCCCCATCCTGGTGGAAGTGACCCTGCGCCTCGCCTACGCCATCCTCGCCGAGGCGGCCCTGAGCTTCCTCGGCCTGGGCACCCAGCCCCCGGCCCCCGCCTGGGGGCAGATGATCGCGGACGGGCGGCCCTTCCTGGAGACCAACCCCTGGATTTCCATCAGCCCCGGCCTGGCGATCATGTTCACCGTCTTGGGCTTCAACCTCTTCGGGGACGCCCTGCGCGACGCCCTCGACCCCCGGCTGGCCCGCTGACCCCCGCCCGCACCCCACGTCCCGCGCCCCCGCCGGGCGCCCAGGAGGCCCCATGAACCAGCGCCGCGTCACGACCTCGCTGCTCCTCGCCCTCGGCCTGTCTTCCGGCGCGCTCGCCCAGACTTCCGGCGGCGTCCTGCGCGCGGGGATGCAGGCCGACCCCGTGGGCCTCGATCCCCACGTCACCCAGGCGACCTCCACCCGCAACCAACTGGAGAACGTGTACGACACCCTGGTCGCCTTCGACAGCCGCGGCAGGATCGTGCCCTCGCTGGCGACCCGCTGGACCGCGAGCCCGAACGGGTTGACCTGGACCTTCACCCTCCGGCCCGGCGTGCGCTTCCACAACGGGCGCGCCCTGGAGGCGAGCGACGTGGTGTATTCGATCAACCGCATCAAGAACCCGGCCACCCGTTCCCCCCGCAGCGGCGACTTCGAACTCGTGCGGTCGGTCGCCGCGCCGAACCGAACCACGGTCGTCATGACGCTGAGCCGCCCATTCTCGCCGCTGCTGAGCAAGCTCGCCTTCAGCCTGAACGTGATCGTGCCCCGCGAGGCGGCGGCCACCCTGAACACCCGGCCCGTGGGCACCGGGCCCTTCACCTTCGTGGAGTACGTGCCGCAGACGCGCATGGTGCTGCGCAAGAACCCCAACTTCTGGGGCCGCGACGCGCGGGGGGGCCGCCTGCCGTACCTCGACGGGATCACCTTCACGTACCTGCCCGACCCTACGGCGCGCGTGACGGCGCTGCGGGCGAACACGGTGGACTGGATCGAATACGTGCCCTCGACCGATGTCAAGACGCTCCAGGCCAACCCGCAGGTCGCCGTGCTGGGCGGGCCGAGCGCGAACTACCGGGCGCTGTTTCTCAACGTGGCGCAAAAGCCCCTGGACGACCCCCGGGTGCGCCGCGCGATGGCCTACGCCGTCAACAACCAGGAGATCGTGGACGTGGCGCTGCTCGGCACGGGCGGCCTGCCCTCGCGCGGCACGCCCATCCCGGAGGGCAACTTCTACGCCGTGACCGACCCGAACTACGGCAGACCCAACCTGGAGCGGGCGCGTGCCCTGCTCCGTGAGGCGGGCTACCCGAACGGCTTCACCCTCGACCTCAAGGTGACGAGTACCTACGACTTCCTGCGCACGCCCGCCGAGATTCTTCAGGCGCAGCTCGCCCAGGTCGGCATCCGGGTGAACATCACGGCGTTGGAGTGGAGCGTGTACCTCCCGGACATCCTCAAGAAGAATTACACCGCCACCATCCTGGGAGAGAGCGGGCAGGGCGACCCCGACGACTACCTCTACACCCCCTTCGCGTCGGACAGCGGGGGCAACCTGACGAACTTCAGGGACGCGCAGATCGACCGCCTGCTCGACCAGGGGCGGCAGACGAGCGGGGCGGAGGCCCGGCGCACGATCTACGCGCAGGTCCAGCGGCGGCTGGTGGACCTCAGCCCGATGGTCTTCCTGTTCTCCAGCACCCAGTACGAGGCGGCGAGCCGCCGGGTGCAGGGCTACCAGCACTTCCCCAACACGAGCTACCTCGGCCTGCGGACGACCTGGCTGAGGTGAGGCGGGGGAGAGGCCCTGCCGGGTTGAGGTTTGAGGCGTGTCGCCCCGTTGTGGTGAATGACCACAGCAATACGAGGCTTTGTTTTCTGCCCCTCCCCCTTGAGGGGGGAGGCTGGGAGGGGGTGAACGGGCCGGGCGTCCCCAGGAAATAGACGGCCAACTCCCTAGGTCACTTACTGGGCGAGGGAGGACTACCTGCCTTCCTGGGAAGTCCGCCCCCCTCCCTACCCCTGTCCGCCCATCCGCCGCACCGCCTCGGCCAGGACCTCCGGCGCCTCCGTCTCCACCGCTTCGAGAATCAATCCCGCCACGTATTCGGCGGAGTCCCCCTGCGCGTACGCCTCACCCTCGCCGGGACGGATGCCCACCGAGTTGAAGCCGAAGTCGGTCGCCGTCCGCGTCGGGTAGACCGTGCTCACCCGGATACCCAGCGGCGCGAGTTCCAGCCGCGCGATGTCCGAGAGGTGGTTGACGACATGCTTGGTCGCCGAGTACAGGCCCATGCCGGGCAGCAGCATCCGGGTCGTGCCCGAGCTGATGTTCACGATCACCCCGCCGCCCTGCGCCCGCATGATCGGCACAACCTGCTGCATCGCGTTCACCACGCTGACCACGTTGAGTTCCAGCAGGTCGCGGAAGTCCTGCAAGCCCGCCTCGGCCACGTCCGCGCGCATCCCTCGCCCGGCGTTGTTCACGAGCACGTCGAGGCGCCCGTAGTGCTCGTGGGTGCGGGCCACCATCCGGCGCACGTCTTCCTCGCGGGTCATGTCGGCGGGCACGGCGAGCGAACCCGGCAGCCGCGCGGCGAGGTCTCCCAGCGCCCCCTCGGAGCGGGCGGCGAGCGCGACCTGTGCCCCCCGGGCGGCGAACAGCTCGGCGGCGGCCCTCCCGATGCCGGAGGAGGCGCCCGTGATCAGCACGACCTTGCCCTGAATGTCCATGCCGGTACTGTAAACGCCCGAGAATTGGAGCGGGGGTGATCCTGGACCGCACCCATAGGATAGGGAGCTCAATGCCGGTCACCCTGAACGAAGTGAAGGGTCTCGTCGGGCGTACTGGAGATGCTTCGCTGCGTTCAGCGTGACGGCGTGCCGGTGTCACACGCCGTGGATCACCACGACCGTCTTGCCCCGCGCCGTGCGGCCCTCGGCGTGGCGGTGGGCGGCCACGATCTCGGAGAGGGGGAAGGTCCGGTCGAGGGGGACCCGCAGCTCTCCGGCGTCGATCAGCCGCGCCAGGAACGCGAGGTCCTGCGACCTCTCCTTCGTCTGCACGCCCGACCAGCGGGGTCCCTGCCGCCCCACCCTCGCCCGCACGTCGGCCAGGCTCGTCGGGAAGGGCCGGGTGGACACGTACACCCCGTCCGGCGTGAGCGAGGACCGCACCCGCGCGAAGGGAAGGGCGGGCGGCGTGTCGAAGATCACGTCCCACGTCCGGCCCAGCCGCGTGAAGTCCACCGCCCCGGAATCCAGCACCTCGTCCGCCCCCAGCTCCCGCACGAAGTCGAGCTTGCCGCCGCGCGCCACCCCCGTCACGGTGGCCCCGTAGTGCCGCGCCAGCCCCACCGCGAAGGAGCCGATGCCGCCCGCCGCGCCGTACACGAGCACCCGGGCCCCCCGCCGCAGGTGCAGCCCCGCCCCGTCGCGCAGGGCTTGCAGGGCGGTCAGCCCGGCCAGCGGCACGGCGGCGGCCTCCGCCGGGGAGACGCTGGCGGGGGCCGCGGCCACCCGCGATTGCCGCACGGTGACGTACTCGGCGGCGCCGCCCCCGCCGTGGCCGATCAGGGTGAATACCCGGTCGCCGGGGTCGAAGGCCGTGACCCTCGGCCCGAACCCGACGACCTCGCCTGCCACGTCCAACCCGACCGTGAAGGGCGGCCTCGCCACGAGGCGGGCGGGGCCGCTTCCCCGGCGCAGGCCGAGGTCGGTGCCGTTCACGCTGCTCGCCTGAACGCGGATCAGCACCTCGTCGCCCTGGGGGTGCGGCCAGGGCACCTCCTCCACGCGCAGGACCTCGGGACCGCCGAACGAATGAAAGCGTGCTGCCAGCATGCGCCACCCTAGAGCGGCCCCCGGCGGGCGGCATGAGGGGCCGCGGAGGGCGTCTTCACCTGGACTTGGGGGCGCGGCCTCGCCTCAGACCAGCCCCAGCTCGAAGGCGCGCAAGACGGCCTGGGTGCGGTCGCGGGCTTCGAGCTTGCCCATCAGGTTCGAGAGGTGGTTTTTGACGGTGCCCTCGCTCAGGCCCAGGCTGCGGGAGACGTCGCGGGTGGACTGCCCGCTCGCCACCAGACCGAGCACCTCCCGCTCCCGCGGGGTCAGGGCCGGGCGGGCGGACCCGGCGGGGCGCGGCGGCGCGCCCAGGCCGGCGCGGGCCTGCTCGCTCAGCAGCGGGCGCGCGACCGCCTGGCCCTGGGCGGCGGCCCGCACGGCGCCCAGCAGCACGTCGAGCGTCACGTCCTTGAGGAGGTAGCCCAGGACGCCCAGGCGCTTGCCGCGGGCGAGCACCTCGGCGTCCTCGAAGGAGGACAGCAGCAACGTGGCGGGCAGGCAGCCCAGCGCCCGCAGCGCCCCCACGACCTCCAGCCCGCCCTGCCGGGGCATCCAAACGTCGAGGAGCAGCACGTCGGGGCGGTGGTCGAGCACCGCGCGCACGGCCCCCTCCGCGTCGCTCGCCTCCCCCACCACCCGCACGTCCCGCACCGACTCCAGCAATCGGCGCAACCCCTCGCGCATCAGGGTCTGGTCGTCCACCAGGCACACCCGGATCATCGCCAGCCCTCCGCCAGGGGTACGCTGGCCTGCACCTGCACGTTGCCGGGAGCCAGCGTGCCCACCGTCAGCGAGCCGCCCACGTCCGCCAGCCGCTCGCGCATTCCCGTCAGGCCGTGGCCGGGCACAAGCGGCTGGCGGGCCTTGCCGTCGTCTTGCATCCGCACGGTCACCCGGTCCTCCTCCAGGCAGACCTCGACGAAGAAGTTGGTCGCGCCCGCGTGGCGGACCGTGTTCGTCAGGGCTTCTTGCACCACCATCGCCAGGGCGCCCAGCGCCGCCGACTCGGGGACGGGCGTGGACGGCGGCAGCGACACGTGCACGCGCAGCCCGGGCACCGACACGTCGAGCGGGCGCAGCACCTCGCCCCAGCCGCGCGCCGCCGACCTGAGCGAGCCCACGGTGCCGCGCACGTCCTCGAACAGGCGCGAGACGATGGCGCGCGCCCGCCGCACGGCCTCATCGTCCCCGAAGCGCCGGGCGTGCTCCAGCTCCACCCCCAGCAGCGCGAGGTCGTGCCCGAGCACGTCGTGCAGGTCGCGGGCGATCTGGACCCGCTCGGCCTCGCGCGCCTGCCGCTGGAGGTGGGCGGCGAGGTTGAACCACTCCCGGCGCAGGTGCAGGTGATGGAAGACGGCGAACATCCCGAGCGCGAGACCCGCCTGGAGCCCCAGCGACCACGCGAAGTCCTCCAGGGCGGCGGGCCCTCCCAAGCGCCCCCCCAGGATCACGAGCAGGAGCGCCGTCTGCACGCCCACCCACGCCAGGGCCGGGCCCAGCCTCAGGTGCATGGGCAACACGCCCGCCACCGCGACGAGGGGCGCCCCCGCGAGGGGATGGAGCGGAAACAGGCCGTGCAGCGCGAGGGCACACAGACTCAGCCCCACGGTCCAGCGCCGCCGCACCCGGTAGGAGGCGGTCGAGTCGGTGGCCCGCCAGAAGCTCAGCAGGTACGCCGCGCACGCGAGCGCCGCGGGCGTGTGGAGCCAGAACCCGCCGGGCGGCGTCTCCCCGGTCAGCAGGGACAGCATCAGGGCGCCCCAGAGGCCCAGGGCGGCCCAGCGCAGGACGTGCAGGCACTTGAGGGTGAACACGGCGCGCGCATTCTAGGGGCTGCGGCGCGGCGCCCGGCGTGACCGCATGCGGACGAGTGCCCGCCGTCCAGGCATCCGGAACCGGGGCAACTGCGGCTTCCCGCCCCCCTCCCGCGCGGACAGGCCGGAAAGGAAGCACCCCGGGCGAGGCGCTTCCTTCGTAGTCAGACGGGGGTGTCCCCTGAGCCGGGAGGCTAGCGCCCCACGAAGTCGGCGGCGATGATCCCGCGGCACCACCCGCCGGGCTTGGTGTCGAGGGTGCCGCCCCCGTACGCCTCCACGACGACCTTCACGGTGGCCCGGTCGGTCGAGAAGTCGACCACGTTGAGGTGGTACTCGCGCAGTTCGCCGAGCTTGAGGGAGAGCTGGACTTTCCCCACGGCGAGGGCGCCCTCGATGGCGCGGCCATAGATGTCGTAGACCTCGGTGCGGCTCTTGACGTTCGCGCCGTCGGCCAGGGTGATCCATTCCTTGGTGGTGCAGCGCTTCTTGTCCTCGTTGACCCAGCGCACGGCCTGGTACCCCGGCAGCGCGTCGCTGCGCAGGCTGCGGTTGGCCGTGGCCGTGATCAGGCACGTCTGGGTGGAGCGGCGCCAGCGGCTCGCCCACACGTTCAGGACGCAGGAGCCCGAGTACGTCTGCCCGATGCTGTAGGGGTCGGGGAGGCCCGCCTGCCGCAGGGCGTCCGCCATCTCGGGGGTGATCTCCGGGCGACCGGGCGCGGGTGACACCGCGAAGTCCGGGGGCGAGGGCTGCGGCGGCACGGGGTCCGGATCGGGCGTGGGCTCCGGCGGGTCGCAGGTCACGAGGTTGACCGGCACGCCGCCCTTCGGGTCGGACGACTCCGGGCACGGCAGCATCTGCGCCTGCACGTCCGGCTTGGCCCCCCTTGCGGCGCCCGGCGTCTGCGCCACGTTCCCGCAGGCCATCAGGGTGAGCGAGAGCAGTCCCAGCGCCGTCAGTCTGAAGGTGTTCTTGCCCCGCGTGTGGTCGTGTCCTGCCCCTGGCTGTGACATACGTTCCCCCCTGGACACCCGCCTGCCGTGTGTCCTGGCAAAGTTGGTCGACTGGAAAAATCGCCGGACGCCTGACCGAGTCCGGAGGATGAACTCCGGAGAGTGGCGTGAAGGGACAATCAGGTCATACGTCTCCCGTCGTGAGCAGCGTTTGGAATCGGCGCACACGCGCTTCCCCGCCCCCGGCCCCGCAAGGGGTTCGGGTTCGACCTCCGCGTTGTGTCCGTCGAGGAACAGGGTAGGAGACACCCCCGCTCCGGCGCGCGTGCGCGGCGTCATGGGGGCCGTGACCATCGTCACGGGTCGCGGCATGGCGGGGGCCCCCCGTGCCTGCTCCGCCGGGCTTACGGTCCCGCTCCGCGCGGGGTCTATGCTGGGCACCGACCGGCGGCGGGACGGCGAGGAGCGCGCGGCTCCACCCGCGGGGGAGAGTTCCGGATGCAAGGACTGGCGTTCAACGTGCTGCTGGCGGTGGTGTGGGCCCTGTTCGCGGGGGAGGTGAGCCTGCGCGAACTCGTCGTCGGCGCCGGGCTGGGCTTTGCCCTCCTGGCGCTCTTTCCCCGCGCGCTGGGCACCGGGGGCTACGTGCGCCGGGTCGGGGCCGGGCTCGGCTTCCTGGGGTTTTTCCTGCGCGAACTCACCGTGGCGAACGTGCAGGTGGCCCTCTTCGCCCTGCGGCCCCGTCCTCCGCTGCGCCCCATGATCGTGGCGGTGCCGCTGCGGGTGCGGGGCGACGGCCCCCTGACGATGCTCACCGCCGTCATCACCCTGATGCCGGGCACCGTGGCGATGGGCTTCAGCGCGGACCGCCGCGTCCTCTACGCGCACGCCATCGGCACGCCGAACGTGGGGGCCGCCCACGAGGCCATCCTGGCGGTGGAAGACCGCCTGCTGCGCGTCCTCGACCTGCCGACACACCGCCTGGGCAGGGCGTCAGCGTGCGGACGGTGTGCCGGGCAAGCCTGAACTCGTCCCCTCACAACGGCCTGCTGCGGATCGCCGGGTCCAGCTACACCCGTCCGGACGGACAGGAGACCGGGCCTCTGCCGGTCGAACATGGCGGGCAGCTCACCCGGGTTGAACGTCCCTGCCCTCATCCCCTGGGGGGGGAGCCGGGCCAGGGGACGGACGGGAGATCAGGCCGGGTTCCTGCGCAGGGGAACGCCGATCTACTCGACCTTCCGTCCCGCCTTGTGATCCTCCCCGGAGGGTCTAAACTCTGAGCATGACGACGGAACTGACGGTGACGGGGATGAGCTGCGGCCACTGCGAGCAGGCGGTGGCGAGCGCGCTGAAAAACGTTCCCGGGGTGCAGGACGTTCAGGTGGACCTCCAGCGCGCCACCGCCACCGTGCGGGGCGAGGCCGAGCCCCAGGCACTGATCGCCGCCGTGACCGAAGAAGGCTACGGTGCCCAGGTGCGCGGCTAACGTGACCCACGCCAAGACCGACCACGCCAGCCACACCGGGGCTCACCTGTGTATGCCCGAGGACGCCCGCAAACGCGCCGCCCGGCGGCTCAAGATCGCGCGGGGTCACCTCGACAGCATCGTGACGATGCTGGAGCAGGAGGACGCGTATTGCGTGGACGTGCTGCGGCAGATCAAGGCGGTGCAGGGGGCGCTGTCGGGTGCGGGCGAGGTCGTGCTGCGCGGGCACCTCGAGGCGCACGTCGCCACGGCGTCCACACGGGGCGACAGTGTGGAGATGGTCGAGGAGCTGATGGAGGCCCTCAAGTACACCTGAGCGGCGGCAAGCGAGCTGGGGGCGGCCTGTTGGTCGCCCCCAGCTCCTTTTCCGTTATCAGGTGGCGGGCAGCGTCCGTGGCGCCCGCATAGGCCGCTGCCCGAAGCGCAGCCGGTTGAGCAGCAGGGCATTCACCGTCACGATGACCGTGCTCGCACTCATCAGCAGGGCCGCCCATTCCGGGCGCAGCAGGACCCCGTAGGCGGGGTAGAGCACGCCCGCCGCGAAGGGGATGGCGAGGACGTTGTAGATCGCCGCCCAGAAGAGATTCTGCTTGATCTTGCCCTGCACCTGGCGGGCGAGGGCGATACCGGTCGCCACACTCGCGGGGTCGCTCTTCACCAGCACTACGTCGGCGGTCTCCACGGCCACGTCGGTCCCTGCCCCGATGGCAACGCCCACCTCGGCCTGCGCGAGGGCAGGCGCGTCGTTCACGCCGTCTCCAACCATCGCCACCTTCCGGCCTTGCCCCTGCAACTCCTGGACCTAGGCGGCCTTCTGCTCAGGGAGCGCGTCCGCGATCACGGTGTCCATCCCCAGTTGCCGGGCCACCGCCTCCGCTGTGCGGCGGTTGTCCCCAGTCAGCATCACCGTCTGGACACCGAGGCCGTGCGGCGCCTGCACCGCCCCCCGTGCGGACTCCCGGATGCGGGCGGCGACCGCGACGACGCCCAACGCTCGCCCGTCTGCCGCGACAAACATGGCCGCCTTCCCGTCCCCGGCCAACCGCTCGACCTGCGTTTCAAGCGGACCTGATGGCACGCCCTCCTGCTCCATCAGCCTGCGGTTGCCGATCAGCACCTGCCGCCCGTCCACCCGGGGGCCTGCACGCCGCGCCCAGGAATCGAGTCGAAATCCTCCGCCCGACTCAAGGAGACGCCCCATTCCCGGGCACCGCGCACGATGGCCTCGGCGAGCGGGTGCTGCGAGGGCTGATCGGCGGAGGCCGCCAGGTGAGGCAGTTCGGTCTCGCTCACGCTCGGCGCGGGCACGAGGTCGGTCAGGGCAGGCTGGCCCTCGGTCAAGGTGCCCGTCTTGTCGAAGATCACGGTGTCCACTTCGGCGGTCGCCTCCAGGGCCGTGGCGTTCTTGAGCAGCACCCCCTCCCGCGCCCCCTGACCGACGCCCACTGTGAGAGCGGTCGGGGTAGCGAGCGCCAGCGCGTCCGGGCAGGCGATCACCACCGTCGAGACGGCGGCTGTCAACGCGAACGCGACCCCGGCCCCCAGGAAGAACCAGACCAGGAAGGCGACCAACCCGCTCCCCAGCGCGACGAAGACGAGGTACCTCCCTGCCCGGTCGGCGAGGCGCTGCGCGGGCGCCTTGCTCGCTTGGGCGTTTTGCACCGTCTGCACGATACGGGACAGGGCCGTGTCTCACCACGGCGCGCGGTTCCCGGGCCAGCTCGGACAGGGTGGCTGCCCAGCCCCGAAGGTGGGCGTGAAAGGCCAACTGTTGCCGGGCCTTCAGCCCGAGTCGCCGCACCCGCTCGCACGGCACATTCCAGCGCTGCGCCGTGATCTCCCGCCCTTTGCGGCGGACCTAGGCACCCAACGCCTCCCACCACGCGGGGCGCTTACCTGGCGGGGGAGAGCAAGAGGTCACCTCGGGTCGCTTGACCGGGCCCGCCCCCTTGGTCCGCACGCTCACGCGCCTGACGGCGGGCGGGGGGTCGGGGCGGACGGGGGCGCCACCCCAAAGGCCCGCTCGTACTCCCGCGCCGCCTGGTGTGCGCCCACCCCGTTTCCGAGGCGCCGGTACAGCGCGATCACGGCCTGGTGCGCCGCCTCGGCCAGGGGATCGAGGTGCAGGGCGCGCCGGTAGTGGCCGAGCGCCAGCTCGGGCGCCGTGTCCTCGGCGCGGCGCCCGAGGTCGAGCGCCACCGCCACCGCGCGGTCCACGACCCGCGCCCGCACCTCCTCGACCCACTCGCCGTCGCTGCCGGGCAAGAAGGTCAGGTCGTCCCCGGCAGGCCAGGCATCTAGCGGGTCCGGGGGCGCGTCCGCGAGCAGGGCCGCGACGTCGACCTGCACGGTCAGCCGCTCGTGCAGCCGGTACTCGCCGTCAACGAGGAGGATCGGCTCCAGCGCCGCCGCGTCCTGGAGCGCCTGGCGCAGGGCACGCAGCGCGCGGCGAAAATACTGCTCGTGGCGCCGCTCGCGTGAGCCCTCGAACAGGAGGTCGATCAGGTGGGCGCTGCTCGCCGGCCCGCGCCACGCCAGGTACACCAGCAGCTCGCGCGATTTGCGCAGGGGGATGGCGAGCGGTTGGCCCCCGATCTCCGCGCCAAAGCGGCCCAAGGTGGTGAGCCGCAGCACGGCCCCGTCTCCGGGGGCCAGGGCGGGAACGAAGCGGGCGAGGCGCGCGGGCCACCACCCCCGCCGGGCGCACTCCGCGAACAGGCTGGCCAGCTCGTCGCGGTCGACGTTGAGGACGGCGTCGCTGCCGAGGGCGCCGAGTTCCGCGGTGAGGGCCTGCACCCGGGAGAGGTCGAGTTGCCCCGAGCGGCGGGCGGCCTCGGCCCGGAACGCGAGCAGGCGCACCTGCGTGTCCTCGCTGAGCAGGTCGTCCTTGGCGACCTGCGCGAGCCGCGCCGCCGCCTCGGGCACGTCTCCCTGGGCCAGCACGAGCAGGGCCCGGTACAGCTCGACCACCGCCCGCAGCTCGACCCCGTACTGGCCTTCTTGCTCGTCTTGCAGGTTCGTCAACTCCCCGAGCAGGGCGCGCGACCGCGTGAGGTCGCCGAGTTGCCGCGCCACGTCCGCCAGCTCCAGCTTGGCGTACACGACATCGGTGTGCAGGCCGCACGCCGTGCTGACCTCGAGCGCCGCCTCGAAGGCCTCCCGGGCCTGGGCGGGGCGGCCGAGGTAGCGCTCGATCTGGCCCTGCTGGTTGAGAAACTGCGCGTGACGCGCCGGGGTGTCGGTCGCGGCGACCCCGAGGCCCTGCGCCGCGAGGCGCTGCGCCTCCTCCAGCCGGCCACTGCGGAACAGCAGGGAGATCAGCGCGTGCGCCGGGGCCAGGGCGCGCCTCGGCAACCCCAGCTCCTGAAACAGGCGCAGGGCGCGGCGCAGGGCGTGTTCGGCCTCCCCGCCCTGGCCGAGGTGCTCCAGCGTCTCGCCGCGGCGCCAGAGGGCCTGGGCCAGCAGCAGGGGCTGGGCACTGCGCTCGGCGAGCGCGACCGTCCGGGCGGTGTCCTCCAGGGCCTCCTCGTGTTGGCCCAGCAGCAAGCCGGCCTGGGCGCGGATGGAGCGCAACTCCACCTGATCACCCGCGTCCTGAAGCTGGGGGTGGGTCAGCCCCTCCTCGGCGAGCTGCCGGGCCAGGCCGAAGTTGCCCTGCTTGCCGCTGATGTTGGCGAGTGCGGCCAGGGCGCGCCAGCCCTCGCGGGGATCGGCGTGCACCCGCCGCAGCAGCGCCTCGCCCAGGGCGGCCTCGCCGACGTACCCGCACGCGACCCCCTGGCGCACGAGCAACGCGGCGGGCAGCTCCGCGTCGCCGAATTCCGCCAGCACCTGCCGCACCAGCCGGTACTCGCCCCGCCGCAGCAGCCGGTCGGTGACCTGCTCGGCCAGGGCGAGGGCGCGTGAGCGCTGACCCGCGGCGAGGTGGTGACGCAGGGCCGCCAGCGCGTCGCCCCGCGCCTCGGCCAGCTCGCCGGCCCGGGTGTGGAGGACGCGGTAACGGGCGGGCCGGGTACGCAGCTCGCGCTCCAGCGCCCCCAGCAGCAGCGCGTGGGGCCGGTAGCGCCCGGCGCCCAGCGGGCTGAGCAGCACGCCCGCCCGGCGCACCTCCCGCAGCCAGCCCGGGGGCAGGCGTGCCCCGGCGGCGCGCACCGCGTGCTCCTCCCATTCCGGAAACACCGCCGCCTCGGCCAGGACCCCGCGCACCTCGGGCGCCAGGTGGCCCAGCACCTCCAGCACGAGGTCGAGGGGATCGAGGTGCGCGGCGCTGCCGGCGGCGCCCAGCGCCACGCCCGCTGGCCAGCCTTGCAGGTGGGCGAGTTCCCGCGCGTCCAGGTCGGCGCCGCAGCGCCGAAGATAGGCCTGCACCTCGTCCTCCGAGAAGGCGAGGTCTTGCGCGGTGAGCACGGTGGCCCGGCCGCGAGCGACGAGGGAGGGCAGCGGCAGACCCGGGGCGTCCCGGCCCGCCAGCAGCACCTGCTGGCCCTCGTTCAACGCGAGGGCGAAGTGGCCGAGCCACTCGCCGGCACTGGAGCCCAGCAGTTCGAGGCCGTCGAACACGAACACCACCGCCTCGCCGAGTTCACCCGCCCGGGTCGCCAGGTGCGTGGGGTTGGGGCGTTCCTGAAGGTCCAGGTGCAGCCAGGGGGGCAGGTGCAGGCCGGGCTCCAGCGTCTGGAGTGAGCGGGCCAGGTGGGCGGCGAGCACCGCCGGGTCGGCGTGATCCGGGGTGAGGTCGAGCCAGAGGGTCCGCGCCCGGTCGCGGGTGAGCTGGGCGAGCAGCGTGGTCTTGCCGTAGCCGGCGGGCGCAATCAGGGCGACCAGCCGGGCCGGGGGAGGGGCGGCGAGCCGCGCGAGCAACGCCGTTCGGGACAGCTCCCAGGGCAGATCATGGGGACGAAGGGTGCGGGGGTGGTCCGGCACGGGGGTCTCCTCCACGGGGGCTTGACACGGCATGAAGAGCGTGGGTGAGGCGAGAGGAGATGGTCACCCGGGCCGCCTGACCCCCTCTATGCTGACACGCGCCCATCCGGTCTCAGCCAGACAAGCCTCGCCGGGCGCCCACCCATCACGCCCAGCGTCCAGGGGTCGGCGCCCATTTCGACGCTGAGGGTGCGAAAGGCGGCCCGCAGGCCGCTCCCCCGGGGAGCGCCTGACCTCCGGTCCGGCAGGCCCGCCGCGCCGGGCCGGAGGAGAAGGTCTCGCTTGCGACACCGTGCGGCCTGGGGGCGCTGGGACGGTGGGCCGGGGCGCCCGCTGCCCGCCGACCGGCGAACCGGTGATGGGGAGTTCGCGGCGCGTCCCGCACTTCCCTGACTTCAGGTCCCGGGGGAACCCGGCCTCCACCCGCTGAGCTTCGGCCCAGGAAGCGGCAGGACTCGACACGCTCATGAGAAAGCGCTCCTGCGCCGTTCCCGGCCCGTTCTCCCGGGCGTTGTTACGGTATCGGCCAGAGCCCGGGGCAGGAACGTTTCCCAGACCGCCGAGTGGTGGCCTGAGCCTGGGGTTCGTGTTCCACGGGGAGGTGACCGCCCACAGAACGCCCCGCCCAGAGCCGCCGCGCCGGCCCACCGCTGCCCCTCCGGCCTGACCCCGCACCTCGGCGGGCCCACCGGGAGGTCCTGCTGGTCTTTGCTCACCCCCTCCGACCGGCTGTGCCCGGCGTCTGCCGCCCGCGCCGGGAAGCTCGCGCCGCCCCCCGTCATCCCGTCCACCCGGCCTACGCCAGCCCGCGCCGGCGCCGTCCACTTCCCACGCCGGTGGACGCCTCACCAGGCCGGTCCTCCCGCCGCGGGACCCAGGAGCACCTATGCGCCACCCGACCTTCTTCCGAAATGCTTCCCTCTCTCCCCTCTTGATGGCCCTGACCCTGGGTCTCGCCGCCTGCGGGCAGACGGATCGGCCCAGCCCTTCGGCGGCCACTCAAGCACCGTCCGGTCCGGCCTGGCAACCCCAGGCGGTGCCCAGCGGGGAAATCATCTCCGGGCAGGTGTACAACATCGTCAACACCTGCGGGGGACAGTCCCTGGCCGTGTCCAACGTCAGCCCGTCGGACGGCGCCCAGGTGGTCACCTGGACTCTGGTGGGAACGGGTGGGTTGAACCATCAGTGGAAGTTCGAGAGCACCAGCGACGGGTACTACAAGGTGATCGCCCAGCACAGCAACAAAGCACTCGAGGTGGCGGGAGGGGCCACCAAGAACGGCAGCCGGATTCAGCAGTGGACATACGACAACCTCTCTCATCAGGAGTGGAAACCCATCGACCTGGGAGGAGGCCGGGTGGCCCTGGCCCCCAGGCACGCCCCGAACTCCCGGTTGAATGTGTACAAGTCCCTCACCGCGGACGGCACCATCGTTCAACTGTGGCAGGCGGCCGACGTGTGCGCGCAGCGCTGGACCCTCGAACCGGTCAATGCCCCTACGCCCCTGAGCGAGGCCCGCTGGAGCGCGGCGGCGAACTTCTGGGGGCCGGTCGAGCGCAACACCAGCAACGGTGACCTCGGCGCGGGGGACGGGGGGACCTTCCGGGTGGGCGGCGTGAGCTACCCGAACACCCGGGGCCTGGGGGTCCACGCCCCGTCCGAGGTCGTCTTCAAGCCGAACGGCGCGTGCCAGACCTTCAGCGCCAAGGTGGGGGTAGACGACGAGACGCCGTACGGATCGGTCGAGTTCCAGGTGGTGGCCGACGGCGCTGTGGTGTACCGCAGCGGCCTCGTGCGCCGGGGCGAGCCGGTCAGGAGCGTCAACGTCAGCATCGCGGGGAAAAACCGCGTGCAGTTGATCGTCACCGACGGCGGAGACAACGCGGACTACGACCATGCCGACTGGCTCACCCCGGTCTTCGGGGGGTGCTCGGGCGCGTACAACCCCACGGCGGTCGTGTACGACGGGCCGCTCGAGATCACCCGGCGCGGGTACTACAGCGGTGCCTGGGAGAGCCAGAGCCCGGGAACACCCGCGGTGCAGGTGAACACCGACCAGCCGGTGGTGATCGAGGGGAGCTTGGTGCGCAGCCGCGGGACCCTCTTCGACACCCAGTGGAAAAACGCCGACCTCACGATCCGCAACGTGAGGGGCTACGCGCTCAATCCCAACCAGGACGGGGTCAAGCCCGGACGCTTCCTGGAGGCGCAGGGCGTCCGGAACGCCGTGATCGAGAACAATTACCTCGAGGGCACGGGGGGGCTGTACTTCAATGGCTGGAGCGGCTCCGCCGCCGCCGGTCAGACGATCAAGGTCCGGTTCAACGACGTGAAGAACATCGACGGGCGCTACAGCGCGGGCGTGGACGCCTGGAGAGACTTCAACATCCGGACAAATATGGCCACCCAGGCCCGGGAAGACGGCTTCTACGCCGTTCAGTTCGTGCAGTTCAACGCGATTCGGGGCATCCAAAACGCGGAGATCGCCTGGAACCGGGTCGTCAACGAGCCGGGCAAGAGCCGGGTGGAAGACAACGTCAACATCAGCGGGAGCAGCGGCGTGCCGGGAAGCCCGATTGCGATCCACGACAACCTCATCCACGGGGCCTACACGGTCAAGCCGGAGCAGGGAGGAACCCCCTCGGATGGCACGTACACCTACGAGTGGGGCTACAGCGGCGGGGGCATCCTGGCGAGCGACGGCTGCATTCCCGACCCGGCCCAGACGACGAGCTACGTCGAGGTGACGGGCAACACCGTGCTGGAAACGACCAACTACGGGGTGGCGAGTTCTGCCGGGCACCACATCACCCTCAACGGCAACCGGGTGGTGGCTTCCGGGCGGACGCCGAGCGGTGCACCTATCGCGGCGCAGAATGTCGGCATCTACATCTGGGACATCTGCGGAAGCCAGGCGGGTTACTTCGACAACGCCACCCAGCTCGCGCAGAACAACTACAGCGTGTGGGGACGGCCAAATACCGCGCCCGACGCCCGCAACAACCAGTGGATCGCGAACGGCAGTTGGGTGGGTTCCGTCCAGCCCGACGTGGGCGCAGTTTCGAGCACCGATGTTCAGAACGAGGTGAACATGTGGCAGGGACGGGTGGCGTCCAGCGGCGTGGTGATCGGCCCGCGCTAAGTGGAATTCCCCGGGCGCCACAGCCGCCACCTGAACCGTTTTCGCGGGGCGCCCGACGGCTGGTGTCGGGCGCCTCCCGGCTCCATGCCGGGGCGCTGCGGCGTCCTAAGTCGCCCATACGGCCTCGCCGGTGACGGGCAGCGGCTGGGCGTGCCCATGAACGCCGTGGCGAAGACTGCGGCGGAACCCAGCGAACGGGTGAAGGTCGGCCACGCCGCCGAGCAAGGCCGCGACCCGGTGGATCAGGCCGCCGCCCTCGCCTCGAGCACGCCCTGTCCAGACTCACCCGGCTGAAGTCGCCTTGGTCCTCGGAAGACCCGCCCCGGAGTGGGACCCCCAGGGTCATCGCGCCAGGCCAGCGGCTCAACCGCCGCGACACCCGCCGGTCAAGCCCTGCATCCACGTCACCAGTTCGCGGCCTTCGGTCAGGGGCACGGGGCGAGCGTACACCTCAGGCCAGGTCGGCCCTGCACGAACACCAGGGGTGAGGCCTCCGTGACTCGGCCAGCCCAACGGTCCCGGCGGTACTGCACGCGGCTTTCGCCGCGCAGCAGGACGTTGATTTCGAAGGCCGTGTAATGGACGTGCTGATCGAAGCTTGGAACGAGATCGAGCTGTTCGAGTTCCAGTCCAGGAAATCCAGGGGGCTGCCAGATGTTGACCTGTGGACCGGACGGGGAGAGAATCATCGCTCACCCCACCCCGCCCTGGGCGGGGTCCGGACCTTCACCCGAGAGTGCTCCCGACGGTTGAGTGGTTGGGGAAGGGGCGGCAGGGGCAAGGCCAGCACCTCAGGGAAAAGGGTGTTCGCGCAGATGGAAGGCGAACCCGCCCGCCTGTTGAGCCTTGTCCCGCCCCTCATGCTTCAGATGACGCTCGGAAGAGTGCTGGAGCAGCTCGCCCCCCTGCGGTGTCTGGGGGTACTTTTTGAACTGGTGCCTCAGCACGACCTCCCAGCGTCCCAGTTGAAGGACAGGCCAACTGGGACATGCCCACAACTCAGCAGCCCTCCGAAGAGCAGCCCTCTTCGGCTCGGGAAGGACGTGACGACTCCTGGCCCACGAGCGTCCGGAGCAAGGTCGGCCACACGCGGGCCGGACGATCCTCGGGCATCACGTTCGCCTGCAACTCCAGCGCGAGGGTAAGCGCAGGCAGGGTCCAGGCCAGCACCCCCACACTCACGGGGAGGGGACGGTCGAGCGTGACCGAATGTGTTTCCAGGGCGGCGTGTAAGGCCTGCCGGACCCAGCGACCGCGCTCGGCCAGCTTGAGGCGGGCCGACTCGTGACGCAGGGCAAACAGGCAGAACTCCAGTTCAAGTTGCAGCCAGGTCGAGTTCGGGGCCGCCTCGCCCAGCACGGCCTCGATGGCCTCCAAACGCTCGTCACCCGGACGGGCGAAGGCCTGCACCATCCGGGGCGCGACCTCACCCAGGCGGTGGTCATACAGGGCGAGGAACAGGTCCTCTTTGGAGGCGAAGTTGGAATACACCGCGCCCTTGGTCAGCCCCGCCTCACGCGCCACGTCATCGAGACGGGCGGCGTGAAAGCCCTCCCGGGCGAAGACCGTCAGGGCGGCATCAAGAAGCTGTTGCCGGGTCCGGCGCTTGCCCTCCTCACGTCCGGGGCCCTTTCGTCGTGGATGAGGGGTTCGGTCGCTGTTGGTCACGGCCCCCCATCATAGGACACATTGCAAAAAGATACCCACAAGTATCTATTCGCACAATCGAATGATACTCGTGAGTATCAAATAACGTCATGCCCTCCACCCAACAACTCGGCAGTCGTGTCGCTCTCGTGACGGGCGGAACCAGCGGGATCGGACGCGAGGTGGCCCTCGACCTCGCGCGCCGTGGGACGCACGTCTTCATCGTCGGTCGCGACCAGCAGCGGGCTCAAGAGGTCGTGCGTCGGGGCAACGGCCTGATCGAGTTTCTGGCCGCCGACCTGTCGAGGATGAGTGAGGTGCGGCGTCTCGCCTCCGAGGTGCTGTCCCGAACCCAGCGGCTCGACCTGCTCGTCCACAGCGCGGGCGTTCACCACCTGAGCCGTGAACTGACCCCGGAGGGGGTGGAGGTCAATTTCGCCGCGAACTACCTCAGCCGCTTCCTGCTCACCGAGCTGCTGCTCGAACGCCTGCAACACAGCGCGCCCGCCCGCATCGTCGTGCTGGGCAGCCCCTACAAGTTCGACCCTGCCCGCTTCATGTCCTTGCGCGGGCTCACCGCCGGAGAACCTCTCGCGCACCCCCTGTGGGCCCTCGCGCAGTCCGGCATGGCGATCAGCGTCTGGACCGTGGCGCTCGCCCGCCGCCTCGCCGGAACGGGGGTCACGGTCAACAACGTTCACCCCGGCTTCGTGCAGACGGGCATCCTGCGGACGTATCCCCTCGCGTTTCGCCTCGTGGATTACGTGCTGCAATTCTTTGTCGGCATGACGGCCGAAGAGGGGGCGCGCGCACCCCTGTACCTCGCCACCTCGCCGGACATGAACGGTCAGAGCGGGCAGTTCTTCGTGACCATGAACCGTGTGCTGGTTCCCAAGGGGACCTACGCGCCGCAGGTCGCCGAGCGGTTGTGGACCTTCAGCGGGCGCCTGACCCACCCGCAGGAGACCGCGGGCAAGCTCGTCCTGATCACCGGGGGCAGCCGGGGACTGGGGTTCGAGACGGCCAGGAAACTCGCGCAGCTCGGCTTCCGGGTCATCCTCACGTCCAGGACACAGCGGCGGGCGGACGAGGCCGCCGCCCGCCTTCGTGCAGCCGTGCCCGGCGCCGACATCCGCGGCGAGGCGCTCGATCTCGCCAACTTTGCGTCCGTGCACACCTTTGCCGGGAAGGTGCGCTCCCGGGAATCGGCGCTGCACGTCCTGGTCCTCAACGCCGCGCAGATGCCGGGCGCAAGACGACGCCTCAACGACCAGGGCATCGAGACGACCCTCGCGGCCAACCATCTCGGGCATTTCCTGCTCACGAACGAACTTCGGCCGCTGCTGGAGACGGCAGCCCGTGAGACGGGCGAGGCGCGGGTGCTGGTCGTCAGTTCCCGGCTGCACAAGGCGGGCATCCTGGGACCGGGGGCACGCTTCGACTTCGGGAACGTGAACCTGTCGCGGGCCTACCGGCCGATGGTGGCCTACAAGAACAGCAAACTCGCCAACGTCTGGTTCGCCTACGAGCTGAATCGGCGGCTGGCCGGCACGGGCATCACCGCCAATGCGCTCTGCCCGAACTTCGTGCCCCAGACCATCTCCGGGAAAGCGCCCGGCCTTGCCCGGTGGTTCTACCGGGGCATCGCACCGCGGCTGCCGTTTGCCAGGAGCCTGGACGAGGCGACGGACACTTACGTGTACCTGGCGACCAGTCCCGCCATGCGCGGTGTGGGAGGCCGCTTCTACGGGGAATCCCAGGCGATTTCGTCGAGCCCAGACTCCTACGACGAGGAGAAGGCCCGGCGGCTGTGGGCGCTGAGCGAGGAACTGACGGACACCTCGTTCGCTACGCGGCCTCATCAAGGCGAAGACGGACCAACGCGAGGTGTGGCGGCGCATTGAGCAAGACGAACGTGCTCAGAAGCAGTCCTGAACTCAGCCATAGGCCGTAGATGCGCCTGGGAGTGAGGCGGACGCGGTGGGAGGCGCCGCCTCGAAGCCCTGAGGGTCTCCTTGACGACTCATCTCCCACCCTCGTTCACGGCTGCCCAGCGCGAGCAGTTCACCCGCTTCCCGCAGATCGATGAACGCACCCTCTCCCGGCACTCCCTGCTCGACCTTTTCGAGACCCTGACCGACGCGGTGCTGGACATGCACGACCGTGTGATGGTGTCACTCCGCTACGGGGACGAGCGTGAGGCGGCCCAGGCGTTCGGGCAGCAGGGGCCCACAGCCGTCGAGCAACTGAGCACCTACAAGTCCGTGTGCGCGGCGATCATCGCCGCACGGGAGCAGGGCGCCGACCCCTATCAGGCGGTGGAGGCGGTCGTGGACTGGCAGCGGCTCGTCGAGACCGTGCGTGACGAACGGAATGCGGTCAGCACCGAACAGCTTGACCCACTGCACCATGTCCTGAAGGGCTACAAGATCACCGATCTGCTGCTGGAGGTGAATGCCTGGACCCGCTTCACGGGTGCTTTCCTGAACCTGCACAGCGGCAAGGGCGTGGAGCGCCATGACCACCTGCTGACCGCTATCCTGGCCGATGGGCTGAATCTGGGACTGCACGAGATGGCGGAAGCCTCACCTGACCCGGGCGTGACTGCCCGGCGCCTGATGTACCTGGCCGACTGGTTTGTCCGCCCCGACTCCTACGCGGCAGGGCTCGCAGAATTGGTCAACTTCCAATCGATGCTGCCCCTGGCGGCGTTATGAGGAGCCGAGACGACGAGCAGTTCCGACGGGCAACGCTTCCCGACAGGTGGACGGGGCCGAACGTTCGGGCACCTGAACGCGAAGTACGGTTGGGAACCGGGCGTGCTGTTCTACACGCACGTCAGCGACCAGGACGCGCCCCTCCACACCAAGGTCATTACCGCCAATGTCCGCGACGCGCTGCACGTGCTGGATGGGCTGCTCTACCACCTGTCCGAGTTGAAGATCAAGGAGCACTACACCGACACGGCGGGGTACACCGAGCAGGTCTTTGCCCTGTGTCACCTCCTGGGGTTCCGCTTCGCCCCCAGGATTCGGGACCTTGGGGAGACCCGGCTGTACACGCCCGAGGCAGCCTCAATCTACGGGCTGCTGGAGCTGTTGGTGGCTCAGCGGCTCAAGCCGCGCCTGATCCGAGAACACTGGGACGAACTGCGGCGGCTGGCCACGTGGGGGCCGGCCTCGTCCGGCAGGCCAGGCCCCTGCTCGCCGACACCCGGGGAGCGACCTACCCCTCGCCCAGCCAGATGTAACGGGCGAGGAGCAGGGCCGCCACGACATAGAGGATGGGGCTGACCTGCCGCGCCCGCCCGCTCAGCAGCTTGATGGCGCAGTAGCTGATCACGCCCAGGGACACCCCGTT